>SKOX01000239.1 GCA_007119835.1 Paracoccaceae bacterium | reverse complement strand
TTGCGGCGCGGCTGGCGATCGAGGCCGGCGCCGCCTGCAACATGGCCGGCGGCTCGCACCACGCCGGGCCGGCGGGCGGCGCGGGGTTCTGCGTCTTCAACGACGTCGCGGTGGCCGCGCGCGCGCTCCTCGACGAAGGGCGCGTGGCGCGCATTCTCGTGGTCGATTGCGACGTTCACCAGGGCGACGGCACCGCCGCGATCTTTGCGGACGAGCCGCGGGTGCTGACGCTGTCGCTGCATGCCGAGCGCAACTATCCGGCGCGGAAGGCGCGCTCGGACATCGACCTTGCGCTGCCCGACGCGGTGCAGGACGCGGCCTATCTCGAGATGGTGGCCTGGGGCCTCGCGCAGGCCGATGATTTCGAGGCCGAGCTGGTCTTCTACAACGCCGGCGTCGATCCCCATGGGCAGGACCGCCTCGGCCGGCTCGCGCTGACCGATGCGGGCCTCCGCGCGCGGGACCGTCTGGTCCTCGGCTGGGCCCGCACCCGCAGCCTGCCGGTCGCGGGCGTGCTCGGCGGCGGCTACGACCCCGACCCGCGGGTGCTGGCCGAGCGCCACGCCATCCTCTTCGAGGAAGCCGCCCGCGCCCTCGGCCCCTGATCGCGCCGTCGCGCCAGATGGCGCCGGCATTCTTCCAGGTGGTTAATGCCCCCAGGGATTTTCTGCTTGGCTAATGCCTTGTGCCTGTCCGTGCCTGGACACCGCCCTCAGGCGGAGCTCCGCGCGGCGATCCAGCCGCCCCCGAGCACCCGGCTGCCTTCCGGGGCGTAAAAGACGCAGGCCTGGCCCGGCGCGACCCCCTCCTCCGCGCCGAGGAGCTCGACGCGGGCACGGGCTCCAGCCTCCGGATGGAGCCGGACCGGGACCGGCGCCCGGGTCGAGCGCACCCGCACCCTCGCCTCCCAGCCACCGGCCGGCGCCTCGCCGAAAGCACAATCCCCGAGCCAGTTGACCCCCTCGAGCGCCACGATCCGGACGGCGAGCGCCTCGCGCGGCCCGACGACGACCCGCCGGGCGGCGGCATCGAGGCGGACGACGTAGAGCGGCTCCCCCGTCCCGCCGATCCCGAGCCCGCGGCGCTGGCCGACGGTGTAGCGGATCACCCCCTCGTGCCGCCCGAGGACGCGGCCTTTTAGATCCACGATCTCCCCGGCCTCGGCCGCACCGGGCCGCAGTTTCTCGATCACCGAGGCATAGTTGCCGTTCGGCACGAAGCAGATGTCCTGGCTGTCGGGTTTCTCGGCCACGGGCAGGCCGTATCGCGCGGCGAGCGCCCGGGTCTCGGCCTTCGAGGCGAGGTGGCCCAGCGGAAACCGCAGCTGCGCGAGCTGAGCCCGCGTCGTCGCGAAGAGAAAGTAGCTCTGATCCCGCGCCGGGTCCGCCCCGACATGGAGCTCGGGCCCAGCCGGGCCCACGCTGCGGCGGACATAGTGGCCGGTTGCGAGGCAGTCGGCGTCGAGCTCGAGCGCAGTCTCGAGCAGGTCGCGGAACTTCACCCGCTCGTTGCAGCGGATGCAGGGAACCGGCGTGGCGCCGGCGAGGTAGGCGTCGGCGAAATCCTCGACGACGCTCTCCCGGAAGCGGTCCTCGTAGTCGAGGACGTAATGCGGAAAGCCGACCCGCTCGGCCACGCGGCGCGCATCGTGGATGTCGCGGCCCGCGCAGCAGGCACCCTTTCGGGCGACGGCCGCACCGTGGTCGTAGAGCTGGAGCGTCACCCCCACGACGTCGTAACCCGCCTCCGCAAGCATCGCGGCGACCACCGAGGAGTCGACCCCGCCCGACATCGCGACGACGACCCGGGTCTCGGACCTCGGCCTGTCGAAGCCGAGATCCGGGCCAGGATCGGCGCAAGCGGAAGCCGCCCGAAGTGCCGCCGGCGCGGCCGCTGAGACGAGTTTGGAAACCACTAATCTAAAAACCTAAGCATCTGCAGTGCCTTGCTTCACCTGCACTTAAATGTTGGGCGCGTAGGAGGTCAACCGGGGAACGGTAATCTTGGGTAAGTGGTATGTACATCCGTCGCGTAAAAGGTCCGGTCGCCGTCACACTGCCCGACGGCTCGAAGCTGACGCGCTCCGACCTGCCGCCGCCATCCACCAAGCGGTGGGTCGCCCGGCGCAAGGCGATCGTCGTCGCGGCGGTCGATTACGGCCTCATGGAGCCGGAGGAGGCCTGCGAGCTCTACTCCCTGTCCGCCGAGGAGCTCGACCTGTGGCGCCAGGCTGTCCGCTTGTACGGCGCCGCCGCCCTCCGGGTCACGGCCATCCAGAAATATCGACAACCTTAGGGCGATTTGATAAGCTCCAACTATCGTAATCTGTCGTTAACGCTTTTCTGGTTAACCGGATGACGGTCTGGGGGCTCGCCCCCGCACGGAGTGGAGAGCAGCCAGTGCGCATTCTTCTCGTTGAAGACGATCCGACGACGTCGAAGAGCATCGAGATGATGCTCCAGAACGCCAATCTCAACGTCTACGCCACGGACCTGGGCGAAGAGGGGATCGATCTGGCCAAGCTCTACGACTACGATCTGATCCTGCTCGACCTCAACCTGCCGGACATGAACGGGCACGAGGTGCTCCGGCAGCTTCGGGTCGCGAAGGTCGAGACGCCGATCCTGATCCTCTCGGGCATGGACGACACCGAGTCGAAGCTCAAGGGGTTCGGCTTTGGCGCCGACGACTACATGACCAAGCCCTTCAACCGCCAGGAGCTGATCGCGCGCATCCACGCCATCGTGCGCCGCTCCAAGGGTCACGCCCAGTCGGTGATCACGACGGGCAAGTTCACGGTCAACCTCGACACCAAGACGGTGGAGGTCGACGGCCGGTCGGTGCACCTCACCGGCAAGGAATACCAGATGCTGGAGCTTCTCAGCTTGCGCAAGGGCACGACCCTGACGAAGGAGATGTTCCTCAACCACCTCTACGGCGGCATGGACGAGCCGGAGCTGAAGATCATCGACGTCTTCATCTGCAAGCTCCGAAAAAAGCTCTCCGAGGCCACGGGAGGCGAGAACTACATCGAGACAGTCTGGGGCCGCGGATATGTGCTGCGGGACCCAGCCTCGAGTAACGAGTCGAAGAAGCGTCTGGCGATCGGGGCCTAGGCAACCCCGCGCGCCGCAGGCGGACCGGCGGCCCACGCCGGCCGCGAACCCGACAGGACAGTGACGCGCGACCGGGACCGGCACGCACCGGCCCGGCGTTCGCGTGGGCAACGCCCGCCTCGCCGCAGCCGCTATGCAGGATCCGCGTGCGCCGGCAAGCCGGAAGACAGCCGACGATCCACGCCGCGCGGCGCTCGCCGAGGGGTGGACAGGCTCCTCCAGGTCCCCATCTTAGCGCATGAGGGAGCTCGCCCATGCGCATCGCGTTCGACAACACCTATGCCCGTCTGCCGGAGCGCTTCTTCGCGCGGGTGAACCCGTCGGCGGTGGCACGGCCGCGGCTCGTGAAGCTGAACCGGCCGCTCGCCCGCGAGCTCGGCCTCGATGCGGATGCGCTCGAGACGCCGGAAGGCGCGGCGATCTTCGCCGGAAGCGCCGTTCCCGAGGGGGCGGAGCCGATCGCCCAGGCCTATGCCGGGCACCAGTTCGGCGGCTTCGTGCCCCAGCTCGGCGACGGTCGGGCGGTGCTGCTCGGCGAGGTGATCGACCAAGGCGGGGTTAGGCGGGACATCCAGCTCAAGGGGTCCGGGCGGACGCCGTTCTCGCGGATGGGCGACGGGCGGGCGGCGATCGGACCGGTGCTGCGCGAGTACATCGTCAGCGAGGCAATGGCGGCGATGGGCATTCCCACGACCCGCGCCCTTGCGGCGGCCACGACGGGAGAGCCCGTCTACCGCGAGACCGCGCTGCCGGGAGCGGTGGTGACGCGGGTCGCCTCGAGCCACATCCGGGTCGGCACCTTCCAGTATTTCGCGGCGCGGCAGGACATGGAGGCGATCCGGATCCTGACCGATTACGTCATGGCGCGCCACTATCCGGAGGCCCGGGAAGCCGAGCAGCCTCACCACGCGCTCTTCGCCGCGGTGATCGCCAGGCAGGCGGAGCTCGTCGCCGCCTGGATGGGGGTCGGCTTCATCCATGGGGTGATGAACACCGACAACACGAGCATCGCCGGCGAGACGATCGACTACGGCCCGTGCGCCTTCATGGACAGCTACCATCCCCAGACGGTCTTCAGCTCGATCGACCAGATGGGACGCTATGCATTCTCGAACCAGCCGGGCATCGCGCAGTGGAACCTCGCGCGGTTCGCCGAATGCCTGCTGCCGCTGCTGGCCGACGACAGGGATGCGGCGGTCGAGGTCGCCCAGGAGGCGCTCGCGGCCTTCGGCCCGCAATTCGAGGCGCAACTTAACGGCCGGCTCGCCCGGAAGCTCGGCCTTGCGGAGGTACGCACGGGCGACGTCGACCTCGCACGAGACCTGCTGGGGGTCATGGCCGAGAATGCGGCCGACTGGACGCTGACCTTCCGGCGGCTCGCCGATACGGCCGAGGGGCAGAGCGACGAGCCGGTGCGCTCGCTGTTCATCGACCCGACCGCCTTCGACGCCTGGGCCGTCCGCTGGCGGCAGCGCCTGGCGCAGGAGACCGGAGCGGCCGCGCGGATGCAGGCGGCGAATCCGGCGTTCATCCCGCGCAACCACCGGGTCGAGGAAGCGATCCAGGCTGCGCAGGGCGACGACTTCGGACCCTTCGAGGAACTGCTCGCGGTGATGACGCGTCCCTACGAGGCGCAGCCGTCGAAGGCCTACCTTGCCGAACCGCCCGCCGAGCACGAGCGGGTGCTGCAGACCTTCTGCGGGACGTGAGGGCGAGCCTGACCAGGTCAGGCGCGGGCGCGCCGGCGTTGCGCGCCTCGACCCACCAGGAGGCCAAACCACCGGTTCGGTTGACCTGCGTCAATGAGGCGTGTCCGGCGCGGTGGTGTGGTGCGCGCAGGATCGGCGCGCTCCGCAGAGCCGCCCTTACCCCGGAGGCAACGACTTCATGACCCTGACGCTCACGAGCACCGATTTCGACCACGCCGGCACGATCCCGGTCGAGCACACCTGCGACGGCCTGAACCGCTCGCCGGCCTTCGCCTGGTCAGGCGCGCCGGAGGGCACCAGGAGCTTCCTGCTCACCTGCGAGAACCCGGACGCGCCGGGCGGCACCTTTCACCACTGGGCGGCCTACAACATCCAGCCGGAGTGGAAGGGTCTCGAGCCCGGCTTCGGCGCGGGCAGCCGTCCGCGCGGCTTCCAGCAGGCGGTGAACGACTTCGGCAACCCGGGCTACGGCGGGCCGTGCCCGCCCGAGGGTGACCTCGCCCACCGCTACCACTTCCGCCTGAGCGCGCTCAGCGACCGCATCGAGGCGCCTGAGGGCGCAAGCTGCGCCGAGATCAGGGAACTCGCTCGGCCGCTGGAGATCGCCGATGCCAAGCTTATCGGCTACTACGGCCGATGAAGCAGGCGATGGGGAACTGAACTGCGGGCACCGGCGCGGGCAGGCTCTAAGAGTGGATGCCCCGCCGTCGGTGTCCGAACTTGGACACGCGTCAAGCCACTGTTCCTAGGGAAGAAAAGTGCCAGCGGCGCCGAGCGTTGGCTAGGGCAGCTCACTCGCTCGCCGATCCGGAGAGGGCCGGGACAGGCTAGGACACGACGTCTTCGGCATGGCACTGATTGCCGCCGACAGAGCCGGGAGCCCCGCCAAGGCCCGAGTAGCGGCCTTCCGCCGGCTGTTGGCGGCGCGGTCAGTAGCTCCGGATCAGGCCGACGAGCTTTCCCTGCACCTTGACCTGGTGGTCCTGGTAGAGGCGCGTCTCATAGGCAGGATTGGCCGCCTCGAGCGCGATGGTGGAGCCACGCCGGCGGAAGGTCTTGAGCGTCGCCTCCTGGTCCTCGACGAGGGCAACCACGATGTCGCCGTTATCGGCAGAGGGCTGCTCGCGGATCACCACGACGTCGCCGTGGTTGATGCCGGCGTTGATCATCGAATCGCCCTTGACCTCGAGCGCGTAGTGCCGGCCGGCGCGCGACAGCATCGCGGCGGGCACCGCCACCGAGTGCGAGGCGTGCTGGATCGCCTCGATCGGCACGCCGGCGGCAATGCGGCCCATGAGCGGCAGTTCCGCCGCGCCGGCCTCGACCGGGAGGGCGGCCGCCGGCCGCTCGGTCCTGTCGCCATCGATGACGGCGGGCTGGAAGCCGCCCCCGCCCTCGATCCCGTCGGGGAGGCGCACGATCTCGATCGCCCGGGCGCGATGGGCGAGGCGCCGGATGAAGCCGCGCTCCTCGAGCGCGGTGATGAGACGGTGGATGCCCGACTTGGAGCGCAGGTCGAGCGCGTCCTTCATCTCGTCGAAGGAAGGAGGAATCCCGTCGCGCTGCATCCGCGCGTGGATGAAGTGCAGCAGGTCGTATTGTTTCCTGGTCAGCATGCCGCGTCCGTTCGTTCCTTGCCCGCATACACGTTCTATTAACGTTCGTGTTTTGTGTCAAGGACTTTGAGGTTGATGCTCGCGCGCCGAGCGGACCGCCGCCCGTCGCTGCGCCGGCGTCAGATCGGCAGGAAGCGGACCGCCTCCCCGGCCGCGCGGGCGGGATCGCCCGGCGGGCGCAGGATCAGCGCGTTGGCGGCGACCAGCACCGACAGGAGCGCACTGTCCTGGCGACCGAAGGCGGTGACGCGCCAGCCGTCCGGCCCGCGCTCGGCCCGCCCCCGCATGTAGTGCGTCCGCGGGCCGTTCGCCTCCACTGGCTCGGCGAGCGTGCCGGAAAGCGGCATGATCGGATCGCCGCCGAGGCCGAGCATCGCGCGGATCGCCGGGCGCAGGAACACATGGCCGCATACCATCGCCGAGACCGGATTGCCCGGGAGCCCGACGAGCGGCGTCGCCCCGAGCCGCCCGGCCATCAGCGGCTTGCCCGGCCGCATCGCGACCTTGTAGAAGTCGAGCGCGAGCCCGCGACCGAGCGCCGTCTTCTGCACGAGGTCGTGGTCGCCTACCGAGGCGCCGCCGAGGGTCACGATCAGGTCGGCGCCTTCCGCGAGGCCGAAGACCGCCTCGAGGCTCTCGACGGTGTCCCGCGCGATCGGCAGCAGCCGCGCCTCGGCGCCCTCGGCCTCGAGGAGCGCCTTCAGCCCGAAATTGTTCGACGACACGATCTGGTCCGGCCCCGGCGCCTCGCCCGGCCAGACGAGCTCGTCGCCCGTCGGCACCAGCGCCACGACAGGGCGGCGGGTTACCGCCACCTCCGCGACGTTCATCGCCGCGAGCAGCGCCACCTCGGACGGCCCGAGCCGCCGGGGCGCTTCGAGCCGCGCGCCTTCGGCGAAGTCCGTGCCTGCGGGCCGGATGTACGCCGCCTCGTCGCGCTCCGGGCGCGGCACGATCGCGTCGCCCTCGCGCTCGGCATCCTCCTGGATCACGATCGCGTCCGCACCCTCGGGCACCGGCGCGCCGGTGAAGATCCGCACCGCTTCGCCCGGCCCCACCCGACCCTGAAAGCGCGCCCCGGCCTGGGCGGTGCCGACCACCCGGAGCGGCCCGCAGGCGGCGAGGTCGGCGGCGCGCACCGCATAGCCGTCCATGGCCGAGGCCGGAAACGGCGGCTGCGCCCGCGCGGCGACGGAGTCCTCCGCCAGCACCCGCCCCGCTGCGTCGGCAAGGCCGACCCGCTCGGCACCAATGGGCGCGAAGAGCGCCATCAGGCGCGCGTGCGCCTCCTCGACCGAGAGCATCGCCATCTACGCTGCCTCGTAGCGGCCGGACTTGCCCCCGTCCTTGAAGGCGAGGCGGATGTCCTCGATCACCATCGCCTTGTCCGCCGCCTTCAGCATGTCGTAGACCGTCAGCGCCGCGACCGAGACCGCCGTCAGCGCCTCCATCTCGACGCCGGTCTGGCCCGAGGTCCGGACCTCCGCCTCGATCAGCACGCGCGGGCTCTCCTGGTCCACCCGCAGATCGACCGTCACCTTGGTGAGCGCGAGCGGGTGGCAGAGCGGCACCAGGTCGGCCGTGCGCTTCGCGCCCATGATCCCGGCAAGCCGCGCCACGGCGAGCACGTCGCCCTTCTTGGCCCGCCCCTCGGCGACGAGCGCCAGCGTCTCGGGGTTCATGCGCACCGCGCCGCGCGCGATCGCCGTGCGGTGCGTCACCGCCTTCTCCGAGACGTCGACCATGCGCGCGGCACCGGTCTCGTCGAAGTGGGTGAGGCGGCCCGTCACCCCGGCACCGGGTCGGCGAGGATCGCCCGCGTCGCAGCCTCGACGTCGGCCTGGCGCATCAGGCTCTCGCCAATCAGGAAGGAGCGCACGCCGGCGCGGGCAAGGCCCGCGAGGTCTGCGGGCGTGAACAGGCCCGATTCGGAGATCGTCATCCGGCCGGGCGGCACGCGCGGCGCGAGGCGGCGCGTGGTCTCGAGCGTCGTCTCGAAGGTCCTGAGGTCCCGGTTGTTGATGCCGATCAGCCGCGAGCGGAGCCCGAGCGCGCGGTCGAGCTCGGCCTCGTCGTGGACCTCGACCAGCGCGTCAATGCCCCAGCCGCGCGCGGCGTCCTCCAGCTCAGCCGCCTGGGCGTCGGAGACAGAGGCCATGATGATGAGGATGCAGTCGGCACCCATCGCGCGGGCCTCGGCGACCTGCCAGGGATCGTAGAGGAAGTCCTTGCGCAGCACCGGCAGGCCGCAGGCCGCCCGTGCCGCGACCAGATACTCGGGCGCGCCTTGGAAGGACGGACCGTCGGTCAGCACGCTGAGGCAGGCCGCCCCGCCGGCCGCATAGGCGCGGGCATGGGCGGCGGGGTCGAAGTCGGCGCGCATCAGCCCCTTCGAGGGGCTCGCCTTCTTGATTTCGGCGATGAGGCCGTAGCCGCGTGCCGCCGCCGCGTCGAGGGCGGCGGTGAAGCGCCGGACGGGCGGCGCGTCGCGCGCCTCGGCCTCGACGGCGGCAAGCGGGCGGG
>SKOX01000066.1 GCA_007119835.1 Paracoccaceae bacterium | reverse complement strand
CGGCGCCTGGGCGAGGAGATGCGTGCCGCCGACGTCAGGCACCAGGCCGATGGCGCATTCCGGCATGGCGACGCGGCTCGTCGCGCCGACGATGCGGTGCGAGGCGTGACCGCCGATGCCGACGCCGCCGCCCATGGTGTAGCCCTGCATGAGCGTGACGACCGGCTTGGGGAAACGGGCGATGCGGGTGTCGACGGCATACTCCTCGCGCCAGAAGGTGCGGCCGGCTTCGAGGTCGCCTTCGCGCGCGGTGCGATAGACGAAGGCGATGTCGCCGCCGGCGCAGAAGGCGCGTTCGCCCTCGCCGTCGATGACGACGAGCGCGACGGCGGCGTCGTCGGCCCACTCCCGGAGCGCCGCGTCCATCGCCCGGATCATCTCGAGCGTGAGCGCGTTCAGCGCCTTCGGCCGGGCGAGCGTGATCCGGCCGGCGCGCCCCTCGCTGCGAATGTTCGTGCTCATGCTCCCTCCGCGGTCAGGATGCGGGCGCGGGTTCTTCCGCGCCCGGTCTCGTCTGTGGCGCGCGCCCGGTGCCAAGCCTTGCGAGCGCGGCACCCGCCTCCTCGACGAGGCGGGCCATGAGATCCGCCGCCGGCTCGGCGCGGGCGAGCGCCCCTGCCTGGCCGTAGAGGCTGAACTGGAAGTCGGGATCGCCGGTCGCCTGGAGCGGCACGCTCAGCGGGTACATCAGCGGGAAGTGCGGGAGGTCGCGCGTCTCGGCCGCCATGGCGTCGATGTACCGGGTGCGGTGGCTGCGGGCGGGACGGCCGGAATGGGCGCGGGTGAGGCGGGTGCTCGTGTCGCTGGCGGCCGCGACGGCGGCCCGGTGGGCCTCGGAGGCGGCGGATTCGGGGCAGCGTATGAAGGCGGTGCCGAGCTGCACGCCGGCGGCGCCGAGGGCGAAGGCGGCGGCGATGCCGCGGCCATCCGCGATGCCGCCCGCGGCGATGACCGGCACCGAGACGGCATCGACGATCTGCGGCACCAGGGCGAATAGGCCGGAGCCCTCGTCGTCGGCGCCGACCGCGAAGGCGCCGCGGTGTCCGCCGGCCTCCCAGCCCTGGGCGATGATCGCGTTGCAGCCTTCCGCCTCGAGCGCGCGGGCCTCGGCGACGGTCGTGGCGGAGCAGAGGATGCGGCAGCCTGCCTCTCTGAGCCGCGGCACCGCGTCGTGGGCCGGCAGGCCGAAGTGGAAGGAGACGACGGCGGGCGGATCGGCGAGCAGCGCGTCGAGGTGGCTGGGCGCGAACGCCTCCGGCGCCGGCTCGAGCCGCTCGGGCGGCGGGTCGAGGTTCTTCTCCGCGTAGAAGGGAGCGAGGCGGGCCCGCGCCCGGTCCAACGCCTCGGGGTCGGGCGCGACCGGGCCGTGGGCGAAGAAGTTGAGGTTGAAGGGGCGGTTGGTGCGACGGCGCATCTCGCCGAGCAGCGCGGCGAGATCCTCGGGCGGAAGATAGGCGCAGCCGAGCGAGCCGAGGCCGCCGGCGTTCGAGACGGCGGCGGCGAGCGCGGGCGTGGTGGTGCCCTTCATCGGGGCCTGAACGATCGGATGGGCGATCCCCAGCAGATCGGTCAGGCGGTTGTCCGGCCAGCGGCTCACGGGAGCGGCTACTCCATCGTCGGCATGGAGAACGCCGCACCCTCCTTGATGCCCGAGGGCCAGCGCGAGGTCACGGTCTTGGTCCGGGTGTAGAAGCGGAAGGCATCCGGCCCGTGCTGGTTGAGGTCGCCGAAGCCCGACGCCTTCCAGCCGCCGAAGGTGTGGTAGGCGAGCGGCACCGGGATCGGCACGTTGACGCCGACCATGCCGACGTTGATGCGGCTGGTGAAGTCGCGGGCGGTGTCGCCGTCGCGGGTGAAGATCGCGGTGCCGTTGCCGTAGGGATTCTTCATCGTGAGGTCTACGGCCTCGTCGTAGCTGCCGGCGCGGACGGTGGTGAGGACGGGGCCGAAGATCTCCTCCTTGTAGATGTCCATGTCCGGCATGACGCGGTCGAACAGGCAGGCGCCGACGAAGAAGCCGTTCTCGTAGCCCTGCATCCTGAAGCCGCGGCCGTCGACGACGAGATCGGCGCCGGCCTTCACGCCGCCGTCGACGAGGCCGAGGATCCGCTCCTGCGCCGCGCGGGTGACGACGGGGCCGAAATCGACGTCTTCGCCGGCGGTATAAGGGCCGATCTTGAGCGCCTCGACCTTGGGGGCGAGCTTCTGGATCAGGGCGTCGGCGGTGGCCTCGCCCACGGGGACGGCGACCGAGATCGCCATGCAGCGCTCGCCCGCGGCGCCGTAGCCGGCGCCGACCAAGGCGTCGACCGCCTGGTCGAGATCGGCGTCGGGCATGATGATCATGTGGTTCTTGGCGCCGCCGAAGCACTGGGCGCGCTTGCCGTTCGCGGCGGCGCGGCCGTAGATGTACTGGGCGATCGGGGTGGAGCCGACGAAGCCGACTGCGGCGATGTCGGGATGGTCGAGCAGGGCGTCGACCGCCTCCTTGTCGCCGTTGACGACCTGCAGGACGCCTTCGGGCAGCCCCGCCTCGAGCATCAGCTCGGCGAGCATGATCGGGCAGGAGGGGTCGCGCTCGGACGGCTTCAGGACGAAGGCGTTGCCGCAGGCGATCGCCGGGCAGAACTTCCACATCGGGATCATGGCGGGGAAGTTGAACGGCGTTATGCCCGCAACGACGCCGAGCGGCTGGCGCATGGAGTACATGTCGATGCCGCGGCCGGCGCTGTCGGTGAACTCGCCCTTCAGCAGGTGCGGCGCGCCGATGCAGAACTCGGCGACCTCGAGGCCGCGGACCACGTCGCCCTTCGCATCGGCGAAGGTCTTTCCGTGCTCGCGCGAGATCGCTTCTGCGAGGTGGGCCATGTCGCGGTTGAGGAGCTCGACGAACTTCATCATCACGCGGGCGCGCCGCTGCGGGTTCGCCGCGGCCCATGCCGGCTGGGCCGCCCTGGCGCGGGCGACGGCGTGGTCTACATCGGCGGCCGAGGCGAGCGCGACGCGGCCCTGCACTTCGCCGGTGGCGGGATTGAAGACGTCGGCACTGCGGCCCGACTCGCCCGCCACGCGCTTGCCATCGATGAAGTGCCCGATCTCCAGCATGTCGTCTCCTCCGTGGATTTTTGCGCATACTAGCGGCATCGGCAGCGAGCGACAGGCCGATTCCGCCGAGACGTCCTGCGAATCTGTCGCTACGATGGCGCCCCGGAGGGAGGCTGTCGTGCAGAAAAGTTCGCTCAGGTGGGACGACCTCCGGCTGTTCCTGGCGGTGGTGCGCTACGGGCGCCTGGTTTCGGCGGGCCGCGCCACCGGCCTCGATCCGGCGACGCTCGGTCGGCGGATCTCGGCGCTGGAGGCCGCCCTCGGCGTGCGCCTCTTCGACCGCTCTCCGCAGGGCTACGCGCCGACCGAGGCCGGACGGGCGCTGATCGACCACGCGGAAGCGGTCGAGAGCGTGGTGGACGCCGCCGCGGCCGAGCTGGGCGGCGAGGGTGATCGGCTTAAGGGCACCGTCCGGATCGGCGCGCCGGACGGCTTCGCCAACTACCTTCTCATCGACGCCTGCGACGCGCTCAGCCGGGCCAACCCCGATCTTCAGGTGCAGGTCGTCGCCCTGCCGCGGATGTTCTCGCTCTCGAAGCGGGAGGCGGACATTGCGATCAGCGTTTCGCCTCCCTCGGCGGGGCGGCTGACGGTGCGCAAGATCGCGGATTACCAGCTGCATCTCTACGCAAGCCGGGAGCTGGCCGCGCGGCTCGGTCCGCTCGCGGGCATCGCCGACCTGCAGGAGGTGCGGGGGATCGGCTATGTTTCGGACATGATCTTCGACCGCGAGCTCGACTACTACGCCCTGCTCGGGCGGCAGTCGGAGCCGGCGCTGACGTCCAACTCGCTCATCATGCAGCTCAGGTGGTGCGTGCGCGGAGCAGGGGTCTGCATCCTGCCGGACTTCGTGGCGCGCGAGCATCCGGAGATCGTGGCGGTTCTCGAGGGAGCGATCGCGCTGACCCGGAGCTTCTACCTGGTCCGGCATCAGGACGACGCCCGCGTGGCCCGGATCAACCGTCTGGCGGAAGCGGTTGTCGAGCACGTGCGGGCCGCCCTCGCCCGCGAGGCGCCGCTCGGCGCAGCTGGCGGTTGACAGTGCGAGACGGCGAGCGCCAGAGTTGAAACTCAAGCGGCATGCGCGGAGGGAGGACGATGACAGTTCGCAAGATCATAGGCGGAAAGCAGATTCAGGGAATCATCACCATCAAGCCGAACGAGACGGTGGGAGCGGCCTCCGAGTTGCTCGCGAAGCACCGCATCGGTGCAGTGATCGTCAGCGGCGACGGGAAGGTCGTGGATGGCATCCTGTCGGAGCGCGACATCGTCCGGGCGCTCGGAACGAGCGGCGCGTCCTGCCTGACCACGCCGATCACCGACATCATGACGGCGGAGGTCATCGGCTGCCATCCCGACGACACGGCGAACTCGGTCATGGAGAAGATGACGAGCGGGCGCTTCCGGCACATGCCGGTGATCGATGAGGGGCGGATGGTCGGCGTCATCTCGATCGGCGACGTCGTGAAGGCCCGCATCGACGAGATCCAGCACGAGAACGAGGCGCTTACCGGCATGATCTCCAACGCCTGGTAAGCCGCCGGTTTCGGACTGACGGCCGGCTTGACCCGGGGCGCGCAATGATGTTGCGTTGCCCGCGCGGCGACGTCTCGGGGGTTGGCGATGCGCATTGGGCTCTATCCGGGGACGTTCGACCCGATCACGCTTGGCCATGTCGACATCATCCGGCGGGCCTGCACGCTCTGCGACCGGCTCGTCATCGGGATCGCCATCAACCGGGACAAGGGGCCGCTGTTCGATCTCGAGGAGCGGGTTGCCATGGTCGAGGCGGAATGCCGGCCGATCGCGGTGGCGGCCGGCGTCGAGATCGTGGCCCACCCCTTCGAGAACCTGCTCATCCACTGCGCCACCGAGGTGGGGGCGGGCATGATCATCCGGGGCCTGCGGGCCGTCTCGGACTTCGAGTACGAGTTCCAGATGGTCGGCATGAACCGGGCGATGAACGACGAGATCGAGACGGTCTTCCTGATGTCGGATGTGCAGTACCAGGCGGTCGCCTCGAAGCTCGTGAAGGAGATCGCCCGGCTCGGCGGCGACGTCAGCCACTTCGTGCCGCCGGCGGTCGGCAAGGCGCTCGCGGACAAGTATCGCGGCCACGGCCGCTAGGCGCCGCGAGCGGCGATGCCCACGCCTGGCCAGTGTGCAAGCTTCTGAGCTCGTTCACCAATCTGCAATCAGGCCCGTTGCGGTGACACGGCGACGGCCTGGTCCGACGGGGGCTTTCCCCTGCGGCCGGGAAGGCCTAGGGTCCGCCCGAGCAGAGCGATACGGGAGAGACGCGATGGCGGAGAACAAGGATCCGGAGAACACGCTGGTGATCGAGGTCGACACGGGCGCGGGCGGCGGCGAGGTCGTGATCGAGCTGTTGCCGGACGTGGCGCCGGGCCATGTCGAGCAGATCAAGGCGCTGGCGCGCGAGGGCGCCTACGACGACGTCGTCTTCCACCGGGTCATCGAAGGCTTCATGGCCCAGACGGGCGACGTGCGCCACGGCAAGGCGGGCGGCAACACCGGGCGCGCGGGGACCGGCGGGTCGGACCGGCCGGACCTGCCGGCGGAATTCTCGAAGCTGCCCTTCGAGCGCGGGGTCGCGGGCATGGCGCGGTCGCAGAACCCGAATTCGGCGAATTCCCAGTTCTTCATCATGTTCAAGGACGGCCACTTCCTCAACGGGCAGTACACCGTCTGGGGCCGCGTGATCTCGGGAATGGAGCACATCGACGCGCTGCCGCGCGGGGAGCCGCCGGCGAAGCCGGGCAGGATGAGCAAGGTGCGGGTCGCGGCGGACGCCGCGGGCGGTAACGCGTGATGCGGAGCCTCGTCCTTGCGGCGGTGGCCGCGGCAGGCCTCGCTTTCGCGGCTCAGGCCGAGGAGCGGCTCGTGATCGAGGTGGCCGACAAGGGGTCCGTCGAGATCGAGCTTTTCGACGATGTGGCGCCGCTTCACGCCGAGCGGCTGCGGACCCTCGCGCGCGAGGGCGCCTATGACGGCGTGGCGTTCCATCGCGTCATCGAAGGCTTCATGGCTCAGACGGGCGACGTCGAGCACGGCACGCGGGAGGCCTACGCCGCCGGGCGCGCCGGCACCGGCGGGTCGGACCTGCCGGACCTGCCGGCCGAGTTCTCGGACGTCTCCTTCGAGCGCGGCGTGGTCGGCATGGCGCGGTCGCAGGACCCGGACTCGGCGAACTCGCAGTTCTTCATCATGTTCGCGTCGGCGCCGCATCTCGACGGCCAGTACACGGCCGTGGGGCGGGTGGTCGACGGGATGGACGTGGTGGACTCGCTTGCCCGCGGCGCGGGTCCGTCCGGTGCCGTGCGCGATCCGGACTACATGGAGAGCGTGCGGGTGGAGTGACCGCACGCGCCGCTTCCAGTGCCGCGTCGAGGCACACGGACCGCCGACCTTACGCACCCGCAAGGGGTGGAGCAGCCAGACAGCCGGGCGAGACGTGGAAGCGAGGCGGCCGGGCGGGCCGCCTCGGGAGGTGTGTCAGCTCAGGTCGAAGAAGCGCTCGCGCGCGGCGACGAACGGGGCGTCGGTCTGCTCGGTGCGGGTGCGGACCTGCGAGAGCGATTCGAGGAAGTGCTCGGTGACGCGGCGGGTGAGCTCGTCGTTGGAGGCCCGCAGCTCCTCGAAGATGTCGCGGGCCGCAGCGGCGCCGGCCTCGAGGATGTCGTCGGGAAAGGTGCTGTGGACCGTGACGCCGTGCTCGTCGACGAGCCGGCGCAGCGCCGGCGGGTCGTTGGCGTAGAAGTCCGAGGCCACCTGATCGTACTCGGCCTGGCAGGCGATCTCGACGATCTGCTGGAGGTCGTCGGGCAGCGCCTCGAGCTTGGCGCGGTCGACGGCGAGCTCCGTGGCCGCGCCCGGCTCGATGAAGGACGAGGTGTAGTAGTGGCTGCGCACCTGGTGGAAGCCGAGGGCAAGGTCGTTGTAGGGTCCGACGAACTCCACGGCGTCGAGCGCGCCGGACTGAAGCGCCGCGAAGAGCTCGCCCGCGGGCATGTTGACGACGTTGGCGCCGAGGCGCGACCACACCTGGCCGCCGAGGCCCGGCGTGCGGAAGTTGATGCCCTGGATGTCCTCGAGGCCCTGGAGCTCGTTCGCGAACCAGCCGCCGGCCTGGACCCCGGTGTCGCCGTTGATGAAGCCCTTCATGCCGAACTGGTCGTAGACCTCGTCCCACAGCTCCTGGCCGCCCATGTAGCGCAGCCACGCGGCGAGCTCGCGGCTCGTCATGCCGAAGGGGACGCCGGTGAAGAAGTTGGTCGCCTGGCTCTTGTTCTGCCAGTAGTAGGCGGCGCCGTGGCTCATCTCGGCCGAGCCCTCGATGACGGCGTCGAAGGCCTGGAGCGGCGGCACCATCTCGCCGCCGGCGAAGACCTCGATCGTCAGGCGGCCGCCGGACATGGCGGTGATGCGGTCGGCGAGGCGCTGGGCGCCGACGCCGAGGCCGGGGAAGCCGCGGGGCCAGGTGGTAACCATGCGCCAGGTGGTGCGCTCCTGCGCGAGCGCGGGCGCGGCGAGGCCGACGGCGGCAGTCGCGCCGGCGGCGCCGGCGAGAAAGGTGCGGCGTTCCATCGAAAGCTCCCTGTGGACGTGTGGGTTGCGGTGGTTTCTTGGGCCGGACGACGCCGGGCCGTGGCCGGTTATCGCCGCAGTGCGGAGCAAAGGCAAGGAACCCGGTTGGGGCGGCTAGACGCCCCGCGTCACTTGGTGGCCGGGAGCTGGATCGCCGAGACCTGATCGCCGATGGCGGTGCGGTCGATGCCCTGGGCGGTGACGCCGGAGAGGTCGGTCTCGTCAAGCTGGCGCCAGCGGCCCTCGTGGAAGACCTCGAGCGGGCGGAAGCGGCGCTTGTAGTCCATCTTCGGCGAGCCGGGCACCCAGTAGCCGAGGTAGACGTATGGCAGACCCGCCCCGCGCGCCATCGCGACGTGGTCGAGGATGATGTAGGTGCCGAGCGAGTTCTCGGACAGGTCGGGGTCGTAGAAGGAGTAGACCATCGACATGCCGTCGGAGAGGACGTCGGTCAGGCAGACGGCGATGAGCTCGCCGTCGAGGTGATATTCGACGAGGCGCGAGCGCACCGGCGTCTCCTCGACCATCGCGGCGAATTCGTGAAGGTCCATGTCGGCCATGCCGCCGGTGGCGTGGCGCGCGTCGAGGTAGCGGCGGAAGAGCCGGTATTGCGCCTCGGTCGCCCAGGGGTTGGTGGCGAGGCGGGAGACCCGCTCGTTCCGGCGGAGAATCCGGCGCTGGGTGCGCGTCGCTCTGAAGCCGGAGATGACGATGCGGGCCGAGAGGCAGGCCGAGCAGCCGGCGCAGGACGGGCGGTAGACGACGTTCTGGGACCGGCGGAAGCCTTGATGCGACAGGGTGTCGTTGAGCGCGGTGGCCGCATCCCCGTGCAGCGCGGTGAACAGCTTGCGCTCGATCTTGCCGCCCAGATAGGGGCACGGCTGCGGCGCCGTCACATAGAACTGGTGCGATTGGGGCAGGCTATGGCGCATTGCGTGTCCCGATGGCGTTTCCGTGCCCGTTTGGCGTTGTCTGGGCCGCCGTGGCCTTCTGGCCCGACGAAGCCCGTGTACCCCTCGTGGGTCCCGCAGAGGTGCGGGGCTCAAGCTTGCAAGCTAACAACAGGTTCCCCGCAGGGGCAACACGATTTTCGGCGCCGGGCGACGCGCCGCAGCCGGGACCCGGCGCGCCCGGTCGTTCAGGTCAGGCGACCGTGGCAGTGCTTGTATTTCTTGCCGGAGCCGCACGGGCAGGGCTCGTTGCGGCCGGCGTTGACCCAGGTGGCGGGATCGTCGGGATCGACCTTCGACGATGGCGGCAGCGCCACCGGCGCCCCGGCGGCGGCGGGCTGGGCGGCGCCGGCGCGGCG
>SKOX01000140.1 GCA_007119835.1 Paracoccaceae bacterium | reverse complement strand
GTCGAGGCCGTCCCGCCCGCCGCCGGTGCGGCCGCAAGCCTGAGCGGCGGCAGCGCGGCCACCTGCGCGCGCGCCGGCATCTGCGCGAAGCCGAGATCCATCAGCCGCGCCACCTCGGCGTTGCGCGAGGCCGAGCTCTGGCCGCCGAACAGCGACACGATCACCCGGCGATCGCCGCGCTGGGCCGAGGAGACGAGGTTGAAGCCCGCCGCGCGCGTGTAGCCGGTCTTTATGCCGTCGGCGCCCTGGTAGGCATCGAGGAGCCGCCGGTTGGTGTTCTGCACCGTCGCGATCCCCGCCGAGGTCGAGCGGCGGCTGTAGAGGTTGTAGTACTGGGGAAAGTCGTAGGTCAGCCGCCGGCCGAGGATCGCCATGTCCCGGGCGGTGGAGAGGTGCCCCGACTGGGTCAGGCCGTGGGCGTTGCGGAAGTTCGTGTTGGTCATGCCCATGGCGCGGGCATAGGCGTTCATCCGCTGGGCGAAGGCCTCCTCGGAGCCCGCCACCGCCTCGCCGATCGCGGTGGCGGCATCGTTGGCCGAGCGCACCGCCGCGGCCCGGATCAGGTAGCGCAGCTCGATCTGCTGGCCCGGCCGGAGCCCGAGCTTCGACGGCGGCTCGGCCGCGGCCTTGCGCGAGATCGTCACCTTCTGGTCGAGGCTGAGCCGGCCGCGGCGGATCTCGTCGAAGACGACGTAGAGGGTCATCATCTTGGTGAGCGAGGCCGGATGCAGCTTGGTGTCGGCGTTCCGGGCGTGGATCACCTGCCCCGTCCGGGCGTCCATAACCACGGCCGCATACTGCTGGGCCTGAGCGAGGCTCGCCGAAAAAGCGAGCACGACTGCGAGAATCACCCCGCGCGCAAACGTGTGGGTCATCACTGCCTCCGGGCGCGCCGTTCGCGCGCGTGCCTCGTTCGATTTGCGACGGTAACCCGCCGTGCGTTTATTTTCGCTTAACCTACCATGCGAAGAGGTGGCTGCAAACACGTTCGACAGCAGGCGCCTCGGCTCCGTGTCCTTGAGGCGACAGCCCCGCCACGGCAAATTTTGCTGCAGCGCAGCATGGGCCTTGACGCAGTGCAGCAAAGTCGCTATCTCGGTGCCATCACGACAAGTGACACGCAAAACACGGTTTACGTAGAGGAAGGACCTCCCCATGACGACCAAGACCACCCGCGCCGCCACCGAGAACGTCGAACAGGGCGCAGACATCACGAAGGACATGACCGCCAAGCTCGGCAGCTTCGTGACCGACACCCAGAAGAACATGACCGAGAACCTCGAGAAGTTCTCGAAGGGCTTCGAGGGCGTCGCCTCGTTCCAGCAGGACAACGTCGAGGCCGTCGTGAAGTCGTCCGAGATTGCCGCGAAGGCGTTCGAGGGCATCGGCTCCGAGATCTCGGCCTTTTCGAAGAAGTCCTTCGAGGACACCGTGACTGCCGCTCAGGACTTCGCCTCCGCGAAGACCATGACCGAGCTCTTCGAGAAGCAGACCGCCTTCGCGCAGAGCGCCTTCGAGGGCTGGCTGCACCAGGCCACCAAGATGAACGAGATCATGGCCGCCGCCGCGAAGGACATCACTGCGCCGCTCGGCCAGCGGATGTCCGCGGCCTCGAACGCCATGAAGGGCTTCGCGCTCTAAGCCTGTCGAGCAGGCACGGAAGGCCGGTCACGGGCCGGCCTATCCGAACGGCGCATGTCGTCGAAAACGGTTGGTCCCGCCGGACCAGCCGTTTTTTTTCGCGCAGGCGGTTTTTCACAGGCATCGTGTCCCCGCGGTCCGGGGCTCGCTGGCGAATCGGTCGGGCGCCGCGCCCAGGGCCGGCGCACCGGACGCGGGCGGCGCCGGAGATATGGCCGCATCGTGAGCGGCTCGGGCTCGGTCCCCCTTTTCTATTTCCGCCGTTTCCATATATTTCGCGGCACCCCGTTCACCCTCCACGCGCGCGAGTCACCGAAGTCACGATGCCAGGAACCGATCGCAAGAGCCCCGGCTCCGACTCTGGCCTCCTGACGGAGCCCAAGACCCGAACCCAGCGGCCGCCCCTCTACAAGGTGCTGCTGCTGAACGACGACTACACGCCGATGGAGTTCGTGGTGCACGTCCTCGAACGCTTCTTCGGCATCTCGCACCAGCATGCGGTCGAGCTCATGCTCACGGTCCATCGCAAGGGCCTCGCGGTGGTCGGCGTCTTCTCCTTCGAGATCGCCGAGACCAAGGTCACCCAGGTGATGGACTACGCGCGCCGGCATCAGCATCCGCTCCAGTGCACGATGGAGAAGGAATGAGGGTAGAAGGAATGAGCCGGCGGCCCGCGTGACCCGGCGCGACGATCGCCTCGCGCTCGCCCACCGCGCCGACGCGCTCGGCCTGCCCGATACGGGCCGCATCGCCGTCCTCGGCGCGATCGAGACGACGCTCTACGGCCTTCTGGGTCGGGAGCGCTTCGTCTGCCAGCAGTCCGACCGGCTGATCCACGACCTGCTCGCCGCCCAGGGCCTCGCCGTCGCGCCCGACGACCCCGACCGCGCCGAGGCGGCGATCGTGGTGGCGACGCGGAACCGGGCGGAGACCCTCGGCATGGTCGCCCGCGCCCTCGCCATCGTGCCCGAGGAGGCGCCCGTCGTCGTCACCGGTGCTAAGACCGACGGCATCGACGCCATCATGCGCCAGCTCGGCCGCGTCCTGCCGCTCGAGGGCTCGATGTCGAAGGCCCATGGCCGCGTCCTGCGCCTCCGTCGCCCGGCGCAGCTTCCCGACGCCGCGCGGGAGTGGGAGGCGGCGGCCGCGCTCCAACCGAACGCCGACGGCTTCCTGAGCGCGCCGGGGATGTTCAGCCACGCCCACGCCGATCCCGGATCCCAGCGCCTCGCCGCGCATCTCGAAGGCCGGCTGACGGGGCGGGTGGCGGAGCTCGGCGCCGGCTGGGGCTGGCTTGCCGCCCAGGCGCTTGCCCTCAACCCGGCGGTGGAGAGCCTCGACCTTCACGAGTCCGACGCCCGCGCCCTCGAGGCCGCCCGCCGGAACGTCCCCGATGCCCGCGCGCGGTTTCACTGGAGCGACGTGACGCGGCTCGGCGCCGAACCGGTCTGCGACTGGGTGATCACCAACCCGCCGTTCCACCGCAGCCGCGAGGCAGAGCCCGCGCTTGGCGCGGCCTTCGTCGCGGCGGCTGCGCGGGTGCTGCGGCCGGCGGGGCGTCTGATGCTGGTCGCGAACCGCTCGCTGCCCTACGAGGCGCCGCTTGCCCGCGCCTTCCGCGAGGTCACGCCGCTCGCCGAGGACGCGACGTTCAAGGTCATCCTGGCGGGCCGGTCGATCAAGGGCTGAGGGGCTTCCGGCCCATTTTCGCATCTGAATTAGCGCCTTGACTGTGGCAGCCCGCGGAGGAGCGCACGCCTTGTGCCGGCGCGCGGCCCGGGCTAATTCCGCAGGCGAAGGAGGCCGCCATGACCGATCCCGTCGAACTCGCCGCCGAGCTCGTCCGCTGCCCCTCCGTGACGCCCGAAGATGCCGGCGCGCTGGGCCTTCTCGAGGCGCGCCTCGCGCCCGCCGGTTTCGCCTGCCGCCGGATCGAGCGTGGCGGCATCGCCAACCTCTACGCCCGCTGGGGCAGCGGCGGCCCGGTCTTCGGCTTCAACGGCCACACCGACGTGGTCCCGCCCGGCGCGCTCGGGTCGTGGCGCTTCCCGCCCTTCTCGGGAACCCTCGCCGAAGGCAAGCTCTGGGGCCGGGGTGCTGCCGACATGAAGTCTGCCGTGGCCGCCTTCGCCGCCGCCGCGATCGACCTGGTGACCCATTCGCCGCCCGAGGGCTCCGTCGTCCTGACCATCACCGGCGACGAGGAGGGCGACGCCCTCGACGGCACCCGCGCGATCCTCGACTGGATGGCCGAGACCGGCGAGCGGCTCGACCACTGCCTGGTCGGCGAGCCGACCTGCGAGGACGTCATGGGCGACATGATCAAGATCGGCCGACGCGGCTCGCTGACGTGCAGTCTGCGGGCCTACGGCGTCCAGGGCCACGCCGCCTATCCCGACCGCGCCCGCAACCCGCTCCCGGCGCTCGTGCGCCTGCTCGACCGGCTCGCCTCGCGCCGGCTCGACGAGGGCAGCGACCGCTTCGAGCCTTCCGCCGCCACCATCACCACCATCGACACCGGCAATCCGGCGAGCAACGTCATTCCGTTCGAGGCCCGCGCCACGGTCAACATCCGCTACAACGACACCCACCTGGCCCAGGGCCTCGTCGACTGGATCGAGGAGGAGGCCGACCGCGCCGCCTCCGAGCACGGCGTCGGCATCGCCGCCCGCTTCGCCCGCTCGGGCGACGCCTTCGTCACCGAGCCCGGGCCCTTCACCGACCTCGTCGCCGCCGCCGTCGAGGCGGAGACCGGCCGGAGGCCAGCGCTTTCCACCTCCGGTGGCACTTCGGACGCGCGATTCGTGAAGGACCACTGCCCGGTGGTCGAGGTCGGCCTCGTCGGCCGGACGATCCATCAGGTCGACGAGCACGTGGACATCGCCGACGTCCACGCTCTGAAGGCGGTCTATGCCCGGATCCTCGGCGACTACTTCGCGCGCGGCGGCCTTCGCTGACGGCCTTCGCGGACCCCGGGCAGGCGCGTCGAGCGCCTGGCGGTCAGTCCGCCTCGAGCAGCCTACCGAGCGGCCGCCCGCCGAGGAGATGCACGTGGAAATGCGGCACCTCCTGCGACCCGTGCTGGCCCGCGTTGCTGATCTGGCGGTAGCCGCTGCCGCCTGCGCCGGGCGAGATGCCGAGCTCGCCGCAGAGCCGGGCGGTCAGGCGCGCGAAGTCGAGGATCTCCGCGTCGCTCGCCTCGCCGTAGAAGTGGTCGGCCGCGACGTAGCGCCCCTTCGGGATGATCAGCACGTGGACCGGCGCCTGGCCCCGGATGTCGTGGAAGGCGAGCGAGTGCTCGGTCTCGGCGACGGTCTTGTTCGGGATCTCGCCCCGGAGGATCTTCGCGAAGACGTTGTCGTCGTCGTAGTCGTAGGCCATTGCCCGTTCTCCCCTGCGTCCTCGCCTCAGCGGATGGAGGCAAAGGGCCCGCCTGTCAACACGGGCGGGGCGGGATCGTCGTCGCCGGGCGAAAGCCGTACGCGCGCGCACGGTTCCGCCGCCCCGGTGTTGACGGGACCTGCGTTGCCGCGCCAAATCCGCGCACGCTTCCCGCACAGAGGATAAAGTCCCATGCGCCTGACCGGCCGGATTATCCAGGCCCCGCTCTCGCCAGCCGACGCGCCGCGGCTGGGCGTGGCTTGAGCACGATCGCGGTCATCGGCGCCGGCGCCTTCGGCACGGCGCTCGCCCAGGTCGAATCGGCCGAAGGCGCGGGCGTCCGCCTGTGGGCGAGGGACGCCGCCACGGCCGCCGCGATCGGCAGCGCGCGCGAGAACAGGGCGCGGCTGCCGGGGGTCCGGCTAAACGACAGTCTCGAGGTCGTGGCGGACCTCGGGGCGCTGGGGGACCCCGAGGCGGTGCTGCTCGCCCTGCCCGCGCAGGTGACGGGCGACTTCCTGGCCGAGCACGGCCACCGCCTGCCGCCCTGCCCCGTCGTCGCCTGCGCCAAGGGCCTTTCGGGCCGCGACTTCTGCCGCCAGAGCGAGATCGTCGCGCGCGCGCTCCCAGACCGCCCTTGCGCCGTCCTGACCGGTCCGGGCTTCGCCGCCGAGATCGCCCGCGGCCTTCCCACCGCGCTCACCATCGCCTGTGCCGACGTCGCCACCGGGCGCGCACTGCAGGCGCGGCTCTCGACCAGGCGCCTGCGCCTCTACCTCACCGAGGACGTCATCGGTGCCGAACTCGGCGGCGCGCTGAAGAACGTCATCGCGCTTGCCTGCGGCATGGTCGAGGGCCGCGGCCTCGGGCAGAGCGCGCGCGCCGCCCTGATGACCCGGGGCTATGCCGAGATGAGCCGCCTTGCCGACGCGATGGGCGGGCGGCCCGAGACCCTGGGCGGCCTCTCCGGTCTGGGCGACCTGTCGCTCACGTGCAACTCGACCCTATCGCGGAACTTCGCCACCGGCCGCGCGCTCGGCGCCGGCGAGCCGCGGCCCGGCGGCACCGTCGAGGGGGTGGCGACGGCGCAGGCGGCCTGCGCGCTCGGCCACCGGCACGGGGTAGAGATGCCGATTGCGCAGGCGGTGGCCGCCGTGCTTGACGGGACGCTCACGCTCGGCGAGGCGATCGAAGGCCTGCTGACCCGCCCGCTCAAGGAGGAATGATCCCCGTGCTCTTCGCCCTGATCTGCAGCGACCGCCCCGGCGCGACCGACATCCGCAAGCAGAACCGCGACGCCCACCTCGCCTATATCGAGGAAACCGGCGTCGTGACCCAGGCCGGCCCCTTCCTCGACGCAGGCGGAGAGATGGTCGGCTCGCTCGTCGTGATCGACGTCGACACCCGCGCCGACGCGGAGGACTGGGCGGCGGGCGACCCCTACGCCCGCGCCGGCCTCTTCGAGAAGGTCGAGATCCGCGCCTGGCGCAAGGTGATCGGATGAGGCGCTGGCTCTTCAAGTCCGAGCCCGACGTCTGGAGCTGGGACGACCAGGTTGCCCGCGGCGACCGCGGCGAGCAGTGGGACGGGGTGCGCAACTACCAGGCGCGCAACAACATGCAGGCGATGGCGAAGGGCGACCTTGGCTTCTTCTACCACTCGAACAAGGAGCGGGCGATCGTCGGCATCGTCGAGGTTATCGCCGAGGCCCATCCCGACAGCACCACCGACGACCCGCGCTGGCACTGCGTCGACATCCGCGCGGTCGAGCCCCTGTCCCGCCCCGTCACCCTCGAGATGTGCAAGGCCGAGCCGCGGCTTGCCGACATGGTGCTCGTGCGCAACTCGCGGCTTTCGGTGCAGCCGGTCGCGCCCGAGGAATGGCGGCTGGTGCGCGAGCTCGGCGGCCTCGACCCCGACGGCTGAGCCGCGCGGGCACGCTTGCCCCTTCCCTCTGCGGCGGGGATCGACTAGAGGGACCGCACCCGCGCGCGCCGCACCCTTGGAGGCGGCCCGCGGGCCATTTGTGATTCAAGGAGCTGAACATGGCAGAGACTTCGGTGCTCGAGGCCGTGGCACGTCCGGGGACAGGCAAGGGGGCCGCCCGGCAGGCACGGCGGGAGGGCCTCGTGCCCGGCGTGGTCTACGGCGGCGGCGAGCCGCCCGTGTCGATCAACGTCAAATCGAACGAGCTTCTCAAGGAGCTCAAGGCGGGCAAGTTCCTCGCGCGCCTCATCACGCTCAAGGTCGACGGTGCGGACAGCCGCGTGATCTGCCGCGGCGTCCAGCGCGACGTGGTCAAGGACCTGCCGATCCACGTCGACTTCCTGCGCCTCTCCGAGCGCAGCCGGATCAACCTCTACATCCCGGTCGAGTTCACCGACCGCGAGAAGTGCAAGGGCCTCCGCCGCGGCGGCGTGCTCCAGGTCGTGCGGCCCGAGGTCGAGCTGGTGGTGACGGCGGGCGAGATCCCCGAGAAGCTCACGGTGAGCCTCGCCGGCCTCGACATCAACGACACGATCCATATCTCGGCCGTGACGCTGCCCCAGGGCACGCGGCCGACCATCACCGACCGCGACTTCGTGATCGCCAACATCACCGCGCCGTCGGGCCTGAAGGCCGGTGGCACCGAGGGCATTGACGAGGAGGAGGAGGAGGTCTGATTTCCTCCTCCCGCGCGGCGTGCTAACGGGAACGCGCCGTGGCCGGATGGCCGCGGCGCGTTTCGCGTCTTGAGGGGAGACGTCCGGTGAAGCTCTTCGTCGGCCTCGGCAATCCCGGCGGGCAATACGCGCGCAACCGCCACAACATCGGCTTCATGGCCGTCGACGCGATCGCCTCGCGCCACGCTTTCGGGCCGTGGCGGGGCAAGTTCCAGGGATCGCTCGCCGAGGGGCGTCTCGGCACCGAGAAGGTGCTGCTCCTCAAGCCCGAGACCTTCATGAACCTGTCGGGCGACAGCGTCAGGGCCGCGGCGCAGTTCTACAAGATCCCGCCCGAGGACATCGTCGCCTTCCATGACGAGCTCGACCTCGCCCCGGGCCGCGTCCGGGTGAAGAAGGGCGGCGGCCATGCCGGGCACAACGGCCTGCGCTCGATCGCGGCGCACATGGGACCCGACTTCGTGCGGGTCCGGCTCGGCATCGGGCATCCCGGCGACAAGCGGCGGGTGACGGCCCACGTGCTCGGGGACTTCGCCAAGGCCGACGCCGAGTGGCTCGAGCCGCTGCTCGGTGCGGTGGCAGCGGCCGCGCCCGACCTGGCCGCGGACGACGCTTCCGCCTTCACGAGCCGGGTCGGCGCCGCCATGCCCGCCCGCGAGAAGCCGAAGAAGGCGCCGACGCCCGAGGCCGCGAAGCCGGCGCGCGCACCGTCCGCCCCGGAGGCCGCGACCGGGCCCGGACCCGAGCCCGGAACTGAGCCCGAACCCGAGGCCGGCGCGCGCAGCGCGTTGCAGCGGCTCATCGACCGCTTCCGCTGATGGCTGACGATCCCGAGAGGGCGGTGCGCGCCGCCTTCCGCCGTCAGGCGGAGGTCTGCCACGACATGGATTCGCCTTTCACCGCACGGCTCTGCCGGCTGCTCGCCCACCGGCTCGAGCCCGACGGCCCGGTCGCGCAGCGGGTGCTTGCATGGCCGGGCGATCCCTCGAACCGCGCCGACGCCCTGCCCCTGCGCCTCGCCGGCGCGCTGCACGCGCTGGTGCTCGAGGATCGCGACGCGGGCCTCGCCGACGCCTACCCGCCCGATCCGGCCGACGACGAGGCGCTGTGGCAGGCGGTGGCGGCGGCGCTCGCCGACCATGCTCCCTTCCTGCTCGCCCGACTCGACGGCCCGCCCCAGACCAACGAGCCGCAGCGCACCGCCGGCCTCGTCCCCGGCCTGCTCACCGTCGCCGCTGCGACCCACCTGCCGCTCACCTGCTCGGAGATCGGCGCCAGCGCCGGGCTGAATCTGCTCTGGGACCGCTTCGCCTATCGCTTCGGCGACGCCCGCTGGGGCGACGCAGCCTCGCCGGTCACCGTCGCGCCGCGCTGGGAGGGGCCGCCGCCG
>SKOX01000386.1 GCA_007119835.1 Paracoccaceae bacterium | reverse complement strand
TCGGCGGCCGGGCCCGGATGGGGCGGCTGGTCTCGGACTTCCACGCAGGCCCTGTCTCGCGCTTCGACCTCGGCAACGCGCTCATCGTCGACCTGTCCTTCGGGACGCTCGAGAGCGTCACTGACCTCGCGCTCTTTGGCGGGGCGAACGCGCTGGCGGTCGAGAGCACTCCGGGCGCGTGGGAGATCGTCCAGGCCTCCCAGGCCGAGCTGCTCGCTCCGGGGCGCTACCGGCTCACCCGGCTTCTGCGGGGGCAGCGGGGCACTGAGGGCGCCATGGCCAACCCGGCGCCCGCAGGCGCGCGGGTCGTCGTGCTCGACGAGGCGCTCGCGCCGCTGCCGGTTGGAGAGGCCGAGCTGGGGCTGCCGTGGAACTGGCGCATCGGCCCGGCATATCGGCCGATCTCCGACGAGAGCTACGTCGCGCAGGCCTTCACGCCGACGGGCGCCGGGCTGCGGCCGTTCTCGGTGGTGCATGTCGAGCAGCCGTGGCGGAAGGCGCGCAGCCCTGGCGACCTGATCATCCGCTGGAAGCGCCGCTCCCGCGCGCTCGCCGCCGACAACTGGGGCGGGCTCGACGTGCCGGTTGCCGAGGAGGCCGAAGCCTACGAGGTGCAGATCATGGACGGCGCCAGCGTCAAGCGGACGCTCGGCAGCGCCACGACCAGCGTGATCTACAGCGGCGCGCAGCAGATCGCCGACTGGGGCGCGCTGCTCGGCCCGGGCGACGCGCTCGACGTGCGCATCTACCAACTCTCCGCGCTAGTCGGGCGAGGCGCCCCCGCGGCTGCTACGCTGCAGTTCTGAAACAGACGGCCCGCTTGTGCTCGGCGGGCCGGTCTGGAAGTCGTCAGGCCGCAGCCTTAGCCCGCGACCGACGTGCCTTGGGCGCTGGTGTCGGCTCCGGCTCGACTACGCGCGGCTTGCGCCCGAGCCCGATCTTCTTCGCGAGCTCCTGCCGCTTCTTCGCGTAGTTCGGCGCCACCATCGGGTAGTCCGCCTTCAGACCCCAGCGCGCGCGATACTCGTCCGGCGTCATGCCGTAGGCCGTCATCAGGTGCCGCTTCAGCATCTTCAATTTTTTGCCGTCCTCGAGGCAGACGATGTAGTCGTCGGTCACCGACTTCTTGATCGGCACGGCCGGCGTCAGCTCGGTCGGAGCCGGCTCGTCGCTCGCCAGCGCGGTCAGCTTGTCGAACACAGACTCGATAAGCTCCGCAATGTTCTCCTGCCCGGTCCAGTTGTTCGAGACGTGCGACGAGACGATCTCGGTCGTCAGCGCGAGGATCTCGGCGCGGTTGATGGTCTGGTCTTCGGACATTGGCTTCTTTCGGTTGAGGGTGCTTCGACGCCGCTGCCGAGGTACAGGCTAACGTCGCTACGCACTCGCATTTAGCGTAATTCTCTGGTTGCGCAAGCTGATGGCATTGGCCCACAGCGAAAAGCTGATCTTGTCGCTGCGATGATGCGCTGCTGCCAGCGCTGAAGCTGAGCTTCTGTTGGCGGCAGGTGGCTCTGACCCGGCGTGAGATCACGGCTCAGACCGCCGCTCAACCACCGTCTCCTCGGCAACAAGTGCTGCACCGATCGGCGATCGACCGCTGCGTTCGGCATGCTTCAACGACCTCTTGAGGAACCCCATGTCGGAAACCACCCACCTCATGCTCCCGTACCTCGCCGCGGCGCAGGCGCAGAAGCACGTCACGCACAACGAGGCGCTGCGGCTGCTCGACGCCATGGTCCAGCTCGCCGTGCTCGACCGGACGCGCACCGCGCCGCCGGTATCTCCGGCCGATGGCGACCGGCACATCGTGGCGTCCGGTGCCATCGGTGTCTGGGCCGGCTGGGACCTCAACATCGCCTATTGGGTGGACGGCGCCTGGACGCGCCTCGTGCCGCGTCCCGGCTGGCTCGCCTTTATCGCGGCGGAGGGCATCTTCGTGAGCTGGACCGGCTCCGCCTGGCAGGCGCTCGGCGCCCCGGAGAACGTGTCCGACGCCGTCTTCAGCCTTGTGAACGATGCCGACCCGACCAAGCGGGCGCTCTTCAACCTCTCGGGCCTCAGCTCCGGCGCGACGCGGACCTTCACGCTGCCGAACACCTCGAGCGAGCTTGCGATCCTGGCTGGGACCCAGACGTTCTCGGGCAACAAGACCTTCTCCGGCACCCTAACGGCATCGGGGGCCACGGCGACGATCGGCACGGCGACCGGGACGGCCACCTACGGCGTCGGCACCGGCGCCACGGCGAGCGGGTCCACCAAGACCGTGAACCTCGGCACCGGCGGCGCGTCGGGGTCGAACACCGTCGTCAACATCGGCTCGGCCACGGCCGGCGCGGGCGGGACGACGGTGATCAACACGCCGACCGTCACCTTCGCCAACGCCGTCACGCAGGTCGGCATGCCGCAGGCCAACCTCGCCGCGCAGCAGCTCGGGCTCGGATGGGCGACGGCGGACTCCTACAACCGCTTCTCGATCAACACGCCGGCGATGCTCTTCAACCACGCGGGCAACGGGATGGAGGCCACCTTCAACAAGAACGCGCCTGCCGATGATGCGGCCTTCGCCTTCAAGACCGGCTTCAGCGCCCGCGCGCTGATCGGCCTGCTGGGATCGGACGACTTCAGCTTCAAGGTCAGCCCGGACGGCGGGACCTATCACGATGCGATCCGCATCGACCGCACCAGCGGCAGGGTCGAGTTGCCCGAGCCGATGGTGCTTCCCGGCCGCGCCACGCCGCCTGACCCGCCGCCCGCGGGCCGCATCCACCTCTACGCCCGCGACCGGGCGGGCAGCGCCTGGCTCGAGGTCATGCGCCCCTCGGGGCGGCTCTTCCCGCTGCAGCCGCATTTCGGGGTCAACCGCATCGCGACCTGGGCGCCGTCGACCAGCACCACCGTCAACGCCAACGGCATGCCGCGCACCGCCGTTGGCACGACCTCCACGCCCACGCTGGCTACCACCAACCTCTCGACCTCGATGCGCCGCTGGCGGATGACCAGCGCTGCTACCGCCGACGCGGTGGCCGAGGAGCGATCGGCTGGCTGGGTATGCTGGCGCGGCAATACCGAGGGCCTCGGCGGCTTCACCTACGTCAACCGCCTGTCGCTGACGACGCTGCAGCCGACCGGAACGGGCTTCTTCGGCCTGATGGGCTCCACCGCTGCGCTGGCCACGACGCTGACGCTGTCGCCCGTCGTCAACGCCATCGGCATTGGCTTCCAGCGCGGCACACACGCGAACTGGCAGATCGTCCACAACTCGGGCTCCGGGTCACCGACACTTATCGACCTCGGCGGCGACTTCCCGGTCGCCTCCACCACCAATTTCCTGACCATCTTCCTCTACGCCGCGCCGAACGCCGGCTCGGTCTGGATCCGCGTTGTCGAGGAAGTTTCCGGCGCCATCGCCGAGGTCGAGATCGCCTCGAACCTCCCTGCGGCCGCACAGCTGCTCAGCCCTCGCAACTACATGAATAACGGGGCGACGGCGGCCGCTATCGCCTACGACTGTTCGGGCGTATACGTCGAAACAGATTATTAATCTGACTGCAACGGCGCCTAGTGGGATGCCGGGAGCGCAAGAAGAGCGCGGGCTTCGGCGGCGGTGGCCGGCGGGCGTCCGTGCTCCGCGCATATCTCTACGGCCTTCCTGACCAAGGCGGCGTTCGACGGAGCCAACGTGTGCTTGTCGAGGCGCAAGTTGTCCTCCAAGCCCGTCCGGCAGTGCCCGCCGAGTTTGGCGCACCAGTGGTTCAAGGTGGCCTGGTGCGGGCCGATGCCGGCGCCGCACCATGTGGCGTCCGGCATCAGGCGCTTGGTTGTTTGGACCATGAACCCAAAGGCCTCGCGATCAGCCGGCAGGGCGTTCTTCACGCCCATAACGAACTGAACGTGCAGCGGTGGTTCGAGTCGGCCGTCGCGTGCCATGGCTGCCGACTGGAATATGTGCGAGAGGTCGAAAGCCTCAATCTCCGGCTTGACGCCGTACTTCAGCATCTCCTCGGCGAGCCAGTCGACCAGTTCGGGGCTGTTCTCGTAGACCCGCGTAGGGAAGTTGTTCGAGCCGACCGCCAGCGACGCCATGTCGGGCCGCAGCTGCAGCATCGCTCCGCGTTCGCGCCCGGCGCCGGAGCGCCCTCCGGTCGAGAGCTGGACGATCATGCCCGGGCAGTGCGCGCGGATCCCTTCCATGAGCTGCGCGAAGCGCTCCGGGCTTGAGGTGGGCGAGCCGTCGTCGTTGCGAACGTAGCAGTGGACGAGCGCGGCACCCGCCTCAAACGCCTCATGGGTCGACTCGATCTGCTCCGAGACGCTGATCGGCACCGCCGGGTTGTTCGCCTTGACCGGCAGCGAACCCGTGATAGCGACGCATATTATACAGGGATCGCGCATCTGCCCCTCCGTGTTCTCATCTTTCAACAACGCTGCGGAGCGGCCCGATCGCGTCGCGGCCCGCTCCGCCTGCCCGTGCCGGCTCAGGGGCGCAGGATCACCCTGTCCGGCGACGACCGCTCGACCGCGGCATAGGCCTTTGCCGCATCCTTGAAGCCAAAGACGGTTTCGGAGTTGATCGGAAAGGGTCTCAGCGAGCCGTCTTCGAACTTCGGCTTCAGCTTGTCGAAAATCCTGGCACAGTGGATGCTGTCCAGTGCGAGCGTGTTTATGCCGATGAACCTGTGCCGGCCGCGGAAGAAGGTGAAGATGTCGAACGGCACCGAACGCTCAAAGGTCGAGATGAAGATCTGGCGTCCCTGATCTGCAAGCGCATTGTTGGCAATCTCGAAGTAAGGGCTGCCAACGGTATTGAAGACGATGTCGACGCCGCGCCCGCCCGTCCTTTCGCGGACGGCAGCGGCAATGTCCTCGGACGAGCTGTCCATCATCTCGATCTCGCCGCTCGCATGGCCCTGATAGGGCATCGGCTTGTACTCCGCACCGAAGACGCGGGCGCCGGCGAGGGTGGCGAGCTGGATGACGGCCTGCCCGACCTTGCCATTCGCGCCGCAGACGAGCACGTTATCCCAGGGTTGCACACCGCCGGCCTCGCGGAGCCCCTCGAAGGCCGTGATGAAGGGCACGCCGACGGAGCCGGCCTCTTCGAAGGACAGATTGGCGGGCTTGGCACGAACCGCTGCCTGCGGCAGCGTCATCCACCTGGCGTGGCTGCCGTCCTGCGTGATGCCGATCTCACCGCTGCCGCCCCACACTTCCGTGCCGACCAGCTGCTGCGGCCCGTCGCGGACAATTCCGGCAAAGTCTCGACCCGGCACGCGAGGCCAGATCGCGTGCGGCATGAAACCCATGGCGGCCTTCACGTCCGATGGGTTCACGCCGGCGGCCTTGACTTCGACGACAACCTGGCCTGGGCCCGGGCTCGTGGCGGGCCGGTTCGCGATCTCGATTTTCAGGTGGTCGACGTCAGGGGATTTCTCGACAACCCACAATCCGTCGCCTTTGTTGGTGTCGGCCTGAATGTTCATGCTTGCGTCTCCTTGTTTCGCGTGAGGTCAGGTGCGTTTCGTCGTGCGGGTCGGGCGGCGACGCGGCGCTGGAAAGGCGTGCGTGAGATGCCGCCACTGCCGGTCGATGAGGGTTCCGTCGCGCCCTGGACCGGGGTGGCGGAGCATCGAGGTTCCCATCGTGCGCCCGCTCAGGGTCTCGCCGCCACCGCGGCGTCGCCCAGGCCGGCCAGCCGCTCCTCGTGGCGCACGGTGGCGATGTAGTCGGAATCACCGTCGCCCGAGGCGATGATCGCGCTGTAGGTCTCGCGCATCTGCGCGGCGAGCGGGATGGGCACGCCGGCTCCGCGGGCGCAGTCGAGGTTCAGGTCCAGATCCTTGGCCATCTGCCTCCCGGAAAATGTCGCTGTGAAATCGCGCTCCTTCAGGGGGGCGCACTTGTACTTCACCATCGGCGAGCCGACGGCGCTGTTCTCCATAAGATTCAGCATGTCCTGCCAATCGATATCGCCGCTGCGCGCCAGCGACAGCGCCTCGGCCATCATGCCGGCGCTGACCGCGATCATCAGGTTGATCGCCAGCTTCGCGAAGCGGGCCTGCTCGCCCTCCCCGAGCCAGGTCTGGGCGTGGCAAAATGTGCTCATCAGAGGCGAGACGGCGCGGAACGCCGCTTCAGGGCCGGAGACGAGGGCCGAAAGCTGTCCCGCTTCCGCCGAGACCGGATTGCCGGAGACGGGCGAGCGAAGGTAGAGCACGTCTCGGGCGGCCGCAGCCGAGGGATGCGGCTGGGAAGGCAGGGCCGGTCGGCCACGGCACTTCCGCGTGCCGGCTCCGTCGTCCATAGCTGGGACCAGACAGTTCGGCAGAGCAGCCGGGCGCGCGGAGGGAGAGGGGCAACATGGGAGGTCAGGCCGCCGACCTCGGACGGGATTTGGTGAGAAACCTTCGCGACCTCCTGCCGATCGTAGCGGTGGTCCTCGTCTTCCAGATCCTCGTGGTCGGCGAGCCGATGCACGACCCCCTCAGGCGCGCGGTCGGCGCGTTCGCCGCGCTCCTCGGCCTCACCTTCTTCGTTCGCGGACTCGCGTTGAGCATCTTCCCGGTCGGCGCCGAACTTGCAGATCGGCTTGCTCGGCGGGGCAGCGTTCTCGTCCTCGTCAGCTTCGGCTTCGCGATCGGCTTCGCGAGCACCATCGCCGAGCCCGCCCTCGCCGCGGTCGCCGGAAAGGCAGCGGCCGCCGTGGCGGCCAGTCCGGACGAGACGGCGCGGATCGCCCTCCTCCTCCGCGTCGTCGTGTCGGTGGCGCTCGGGGCGGCGCTCGCTCTCGGCGTTGTCAGAATCGTCCTCGGCTGGCCGGTTGCCCGGTTCGTGCTGCCGGGCTACGGCCTCGCCACGGCGATGGCGCTCGCCACCGACTCCCCGCTCGCGCTTCTCGCATTCGACGCCGGAGCGGCGGCGACCTCGGCCATCAACATCCCGCTGATGATCGCGCTCGGTGGCGGCCTCGCGCTGGTGGTCCGCGGCCGCAGCCCGATCGCCGACGGCTTCGGTCTCGTGGCTCTCGCCAGCCTGACGCCGATGCTGGTGATCCTCGCCTTCGCCCTCGTCGCCTGAGATGCCGGAGAACGCGCTCGCCATCCTCCTCCGCCAGCTCGCCGGCAGCCTCCTCGATCTCGTGCCGATCGTCGCGGTCATCCTGGTCTTCCAGCTCGGCATCCTCCGCCGGCCCCTGCCGGGTCTGCCGCGCCTCGGGGTCGGGCTCGGCTACCTCGTTCTCGGGCTCACGCTTTTCCGCATCGGCATCGACGAGGCGCTGGTTCCGGTCGGTCGCGACATGGCCCGACAGCTCGCGGACGCGGCCTTCGCAGCCGGAGGTTCGCTCCTCGACCTCCTGCCGCTCCTCGCCTTCGGCACCCTGATCGGCTTCACCGCGACACTGATCGAGCCGACGCTGACCGCGGCCGCCCGCCGGGTGGAGGATGCGACCGGCGGTACGCTCCGCGCCTTCACCCTGCGCCTCGTCGTCTCGGCAGGCATCGGCCTCGGCCTGCTGCTCGGAAGCCTGCGGATCGTTTACGGCATCCCGCTCGCGCATCTCCTCATCGCGATCTGCCTCGTCCTCGTGCCGCTCGCCCTCACCGCGCCGCGCACGATCGTGCCCCTCGCGCTCGACAGCGGCGGCATCGCGACCTCGGTCGTTACCGTCCCGCTGATCGCGGCCTTCGGCGTCGCGCTCGCCGAGGCTATCCCGCGGGAGACGGGGCCGGCGGACGGATTCGGGCTGATCGTGCTTGCGCTCCTCGGGCCCCCGGTGCTCATTCTCGGGATGGCCCATCTGAAGCGGGCGCGAGCCCGGCGCAGCGATATGGGAGACAGCGGCGATGCGCTTTAAGCTGATCCTCGTCTTCACGGAGGCCGACCGGGTGGAGGCCGTGCTCGGCGCTGCACGGGAGGCCGGCGCCACCGGTGCCACCGTTATCACCAGCGCCCGGGGCGAGGGCCTGAAGCCCGAGAAGACCTTCTTCGGCCTCGACCTCACGCGCCAGCGCGACGTGGTGCTCCTCGTCGTCGAGGAGCATCTCAGCCGTTCGATCCTCGAGGCGATCGAGAAGGCTGCCCGATTCGACGCCGAGCCCGGCTCGGGCATCGCGCTCCAGGTCGCCATCGAGGACGCTGTCGGCCTCGCCTCGCAAATCCGGGCGCTGACGAAGAAGGTGGAGGACGAGCTTTGACGCCCTTCCTCCCCGTCCGCGACGTGATGAGCCCCGACCCCGCCCGGATCGACGGATTCGCCACCGTGCAGGACGCCCTCGCCCTGATGCGGGAGCGGGCGATCAGCGCGCTCGTCGTCGAGCGGCGGGACGCGCGCGACGAATACGGCATGCTCCTCGTCGCCGACATCGCGCGCGAGGTGATCGGCCGCAATCGCCCCGTTGCACGCACTGACGTCTACGAGATCATGGCGAAGCCCGCCCCCGCCGTCGACGCCGACATGGACATCCGCTACGCGATCCGCCACCTCGCGCGCTTCGATCTGACCCACGCGATCGTGCTCCACCAGCGCGCGCTCGTCGGGCTGGTCACGCTGCGCGAGATGACGATCCGGTTCATCGAAATCGCCGCCGGGGAGGGTGCGCCGCCCTGATCCTCGACCCTCGACCTCGCCGGCGCGTGATTTCCGTCGTTGTCATGGCAGGCGCTCCGGTTTCCGATATTGCCCCGAGCCAGCCGTGGGAGGGTACCGACACACGATGCGGAACGACGAGGAGCCACTGCCGGACGGCGCCGGCCGAGGCAGGAGACGGTACGGCCTCCTCCTGTTCCCGGTCCTCTTCCTCCTCCTGGCCCTTCTCCCCATCGCGCCGGCAAGTTCCGCATCACCGTCCTTCGAGCGGAACACCCTCTACGTCTTCTGGAGCGTCGACTGCCCGCACTGCCTGAACCAGAAGCCGTTCCTCGAGGCGCTCGACGCGCGCCATCCAGACCTCGGGCTCCGCGAGATGGAGATCTCGCGATCGGCCGAGTTCCACGACCTGTTCCGCGCCATGGCGACGGCCCGCGGGATAGAGCCGGGCTTCGTCCCGACCCTCTTCTTCCATGACGAGGTGTGGCTCGGCGACAG
>SKOX01000474.1 GCA_007119835.1 Paracoccaceae bacterium | reverse complement strand
GCCTGCTCCTTGCGGAAGGCGGTGAGCGCGCGGGCGAGCTTGGTCGGCACCTCGCCCGCGGCGACGCGCTCGAACTCGCTGCGCCGGGCGCGGGGGAGGGCGGCGAGGCGCTCATCCCAGGCCTCGCGCGCCTCGCGGCCGCGGCGGCCGGTCGCGCGCCAGGTGTCGCGGATGTCGTCGGGGATGACGAAGGGCTCATGGGGCCAGCCGTAGGCTTCTCGGACGCGGGCGATCTCGTCGGAGCCGAGCGGCGCGCCGTGGGCGCCGGCGGTGTCCTGCTTGTTGGGGGCGCCGAATCCGATGACGGTGCGGCAGGCGACGAGCGAGGGCAGGGGGCTCGCGCAGGCCTCGTCGAGGGCGCGGCGGATCTCCTCGGGGTCGTGGCCGTTGCAGCGGTGCACCGACCAGCCGGCGGCCTCGAAGCGGCCGGCCTGGTCGGTGACGTCGGCGAGGCTCACCTTGCCGTCGATCGTGATGTCGTTGTCGTCCCAGAGCACGATCAGCTTATCCAAACGCTGGCGCCCGGCAAGGCCGATCGCCTCGTGGCTGATCCCCTCCATCAGGCAGCCGTCTCCGGTGATCACCCAGGTGCGGTGGTCCACCACTTTCTTGCCGAAGCGCGCGGCCATGCTCGCCTCGGCCATCGCCATGCCGACGGCGTTGGCGAGGCCCTGGCCGAGCGGTCCGGTCGTCGTCTCGATGCCCTTGGCGTGGCCGAATTCCGGGTGGCCGGCGGTGCGCGACCCGAGCTGGCGGAAGTTGCGCAGCTCGTCGAGGGTCATGTCCTCGTAGCCGAGCAGGTGCAGCAGGCCGTAGAGCAGCATCGAGCCGTGGCCGGCGGAGAGCACGAAGCGGTCGCGGTCGGGCCAGTCGGGTGCGGCGGCGTCGAACTTCAGGTATTCCTCGAAGAGGATCGTGGCGACGTCGGCCATGCCCATCGGCATGCCCGGGTGGCCGGACTTGGCGGCCTCGACCGCGTCCATCGCCAGAACCCTGAGGGCGGCTGCCTTCTGCCAGTGCTCGGCGTGGCGCTCGCGCAGCTCGGCGATCTTGACGGGGTGACGCTCTCGGAGCTCGGCGAACTTCACGGGATGCGACCTTTCGAGCAGGATTGGGCGGCCGCAGCGGGGCGGCGCTCTGAGGGCGGGCAATTGATAGCAGGCCGGGGCGGCGGGTCAAGGCGGTATGCCGGGGGCGTGCCGCGCGCTGGCGCGCGGCTTGCGCGCGTCTCGATTGCCCGGCGGACGCGCGGCTTGCGCGCGTCTCGATTGCCCGGCGGACGCGCGGCTTGCGCGCGTCTCGATTGCATTGTCCGGGGGCGCTGCCTTAAGAAGGAGTCGCAGGCTTTCGAAAAGAGCGACGGATGACCGAGAACACCCCAGTCGAAGCCGTGATCGCCGATGCGCTCGAGCGGCTGCGCGGCGCGATCGCGGCACGGGAGGCGTCGCTGGCTGCGACCCCGGACGAGGCCCAGCTTGCCGAGCGCATCGCCGTTCTCGAACGCGAGAAGTCCCGCCTGGAGGACGAGCTCGAGCAGCTCCGCCAGAAGCGCGACAAGGACGTGGCGGCGCTCGACGAGCTGATCGCCCAGCTCAAGCCCCTGATCGAGGAAGTCTGACCCATGCCCGAGCTTTTCTTGGAGATCGGCGGTCGCAGCTTTTCCATCGTCTGCGAGGCCGGCGAGGAGCCGTCGCTCGAGCGGGCCGCGCGCCATCTCGACCGCGAGGCGCAGCGCGTCGTCGAACAGACCGGCCGGCCGACCGAGCGCCAGTTGCTGCTGCTCTCGGGCCTGATGCTCGCCGACTCGATGGCCGCGGTCGAGGACCGGCTGCGCGGGACCGAACAGCGCCTCGCCGCCACAGAGGAGCGCCTGCGCCAGGCCGAGGCAAAGGCGGCGATGCTGGCCGCCAACGCGCTGAAGCTCGAGACCGAGATCAACCACCGCGCGCCCGACCCGGAGGCGATCCGCCTGCGCGAGGAGAACGAGAAGGCGAATGCGCTTCTCGAGCGCACGGCGCGGGAGATCAACGACATCGCCGCCTCCGTCGAGGCCAGCACTCCGCGCTGAGGCCGTCACGCCCGTACATCGCGGGCGCGCGGTCCGGGGGACGGCGCCGGCCTGTTGCGGCGCTTTGCTGTCGATCGCGACAACGCGCACTTCCTGTTTGATCATGCCGTGAACCCACGCGGGTGCGTTTGCGTATGTCCCGGCGCTGTCCGTGCGCGGCAGCGTCCCGGTTTGCCTGCGACGGCGGGCGGACCGCCGGCTGGCGCGGGTCGGGGAATCGTTGGTTAACGCCGGCCTCCGCTAACCCTTGTGGCCAAATCTGTGTCAACCACAAAGTTTGGTTGACGGAGCAGCGTTCGCTGTATCTATTAGCGGTGCGCTGGCGGAACACAACATCTGGTGGCGTGAGGCACAGGCGGGGCTGCAGGGGGCGCGGCGCCACAAGGCCGGAAACCACGAGCGACCAAACGCAAGGGCAGGACAGAGATGAAGATCGAACGCCGCTTCACGACGGAAGAGACCGGGGCCTACGGTAGCCTCGCCTTCAAGCGCACGGCTTCCGAAATCCGCAATCCCGACGGCTCGGTCGTCTTCGCGCTCACCGATGTCGAGGTCCCCGAGGGCTGGAGCCAGGTGGCGGCCGACGTTCTGGCGCAGAAGTATTTCCGCAAGCGCGGCGTGCCGGCGGCGCTGAAGCCGGTGAAGGAAAAGGGCGTGCCGGCCTTCCTGTGGCGCTCGGTGCCCGACGAGGAGAAGCTGGCCGAACTGCCCGAGGGCGAGCGCTTCGTCGGCGAGACCCGCGCGACGCAGGTCTTCGACCGGCTGGCAGGCGCCTGGACCTACTGGGGCTGGAAGGGCGGCTATTTCACCGAGGAAGCCGACGCGCGGGCCTATTACGACGAGATGCGCTACATGCTCGCCGCTCAGATGGGCGCGCCGAACTCGCCGCAGTGGTTCAACACCGGCCTGCACTGGGCCTACGGCATAGACGGGCCGAGCCAGGGGCATTTCTACTGCGACTGGAAGACCGGCGAGCTGGTCAAGGCGACCTCGGCCTACGAGCATCCTCAGCCCCATGCCTGCTTCATCCAGTCGGTCGAGGACGATCTCGTCAACGAGGGCGGGATCATGGACCTCTGGACCCGCGAGGCGCGGCTCTTCAAGTACGGCTCGGGCACGGGCACCAACTTCTCGACGCTGCGCGGCGAGAACGAGCCGCTGGCGGGCGGCGGCAAGTCGTCGGGGCTGATGAGCTTCCTGAAGATCGGCGACCGGGCGGCCGGCGCGATCAAATCGGGCGGCACGACGCGGCGCGCGGCCAAGATGGTGATCTGCGACATGGATCACCCGGACATCGAGACCTTCATCAACTGGAAGGTCATCGAGGAGCAGAAGGTCGCCTCGCTCGTCGCCGGCTCGAAGGCCCATGAGGCGAGGCTCAACGACATCTTCGCCGCGATCCGCGCCTGGGACGGGGCGGAGGAGGGGGCGTTCGACCCCAGCACAAACCCTGCGCTCAAGAAGGCGATCCGGGCGGCGAAGAAGGCCTTCGTGCCGGAGGCCTACGTCAAGCGGGTCCTCCAGTACGCCGAGCAGGGCTTCTCGTCGATCGAGTTCCCGACCTACGACACGGACTGGGACTCGGACGCCTACCTCACGGTGTCGGGGCAGAACTCGAACAACTCGGTGCGCGTCACCGACGCCTTCCTCAAGGCGGTGCGCGAAGATGCCGACTGGGAGCTCGTCCGCCGGACCGACGGCAAGGTCGCCAGGACCGTCAAGGCGCGCGACCTCTGGGAGCAGGTCGGCCACGCCGCCTGGTCCTGCGCCGATCCCGGCGTGCAGTTCCACGACACGATCAACGCCTGGCACACCTGCCCGGAGGACGGGCCGATCCGGGCGTCGAACCCGTGCTCGGAATACATGTTCCTCGACGACACGGCCTGCAACCTCGCGTCGATGAACCTGCTGACCTTCCTTAAGGGTGGGCAGTTCGACGCCAAGGCCTACGTGCACGCGACCCGGATCTGGACGCTGACGCTCGAGATCTCGGTGATGATGGCGCAGTTCCCGAGCCAGCGCATCGCCGAGCTCTCCTACCGCTTCCGCACGCTCGGCCTCGGCTACGCCAACATCGGCGGGCTGCTGATGACCATGGGGCTCGGCTACGACTCGGCCGAGGCCCGGGCGCTGTGCGGCGCGCTGACGGCGGTGATGACGGCGGAAAGCTACCGCACCTCGGCGGAGATGGCGGGCGAGATCGGCGCCTTCCCCGGCTATCCGCGGAATGCCGAGGCGATGCTGCGCGTGATCCGCAACCACAAGCGCGCGGCCGAAGGGGCGACGGCGGGCTACGAGGGGCTTTCGGTGCCGCCGGTGGCGCTCGACCACGAGCACTGCCCCGACAGCGTGCTGGTCAACCTCGCCCACGCGCTCTGGGCCGACGCGCTGAGCCTCGGCGAGAAGCACGGCTACCGCAACGCCCAGGTCTCGGTGATCGCGCCGACCGGCACGATCGGCCTGGTGATGGACTGTGACACCACCGGCATCGAGCCCGACTTCGCGCTGGTGAAGTTCAAGAAGCTTGCGGGCGGCGGCTACTTCAAGATCATCAACCGTTCGGTGCCCGCCGCACTCAGGGGGCTCGGCTATTCCCCCGCCGAGATCGAGGAGATCGTGGCCTACGCCGTCGGGCACGCGAGCCTGGGCAACGCGCCCGGGATCAACCACACCGCCCTGATCGGGCACGGCTTCGGCGCGGAGGAGATCGCCAAGGTCGAGGCGGCGCTGGCTTCGGCCTTCGACATCCGCTTCGTGTTCAACCAGTGGACCCTCGGTGAGAGCTTCTGCACGGAAGTCCTCGGCATACCGGGAGAAAAGCTGCGCGACCCGGGCTTCGACATCCTGCGGCACCTCGGGTTCTCCCGCGCGCAGATCGAGGCGGCGAACCTGCATGTCTGCGGGGCGATGACGCTCGAGGGCGCGCCGCACCTGAAGCCCGAGCACCTCTCGGTCTTCGACTGTGCCAGCCCCTGCGGCAAGATCGGCACGCGGTATCTCTCGGTCGAGAGCCACATCCGGATGATGGCGGCGGCGCAGTCCTTCATCTCGGGCGCGATCTCCAAGACGATCAACATGCCCAACGAGGCGTCCATCGCCGATTGCAAGGACGCCTACATGCTGTCCTGGTCGCTCGGCGTGAAGGCGAACGCGCTCTACCGCGACGGCTCCAAGCTCAGCCAGCCGCTGTCGGCGTCGCTGATCGAGGACGACGAGGATCTCGAGGAGACCCTCGCCGAGGCGCCGCAGGGGGCCCGCGCCACGGTGCTCGCCGAGAAGATCGTCGAGAAGATCATCGTCCGCGAGGTGGTGCGCGCGGGTCGCGAGAAGCTGCCCGAGCGGCGCAAGGGCTACACCCAGAAGGCGATCGTGGGCGGGCACAAGGTCTACCTGCGCACCGGCGAGTACCAGGACGGCAAGCTCGGCGAGATCTTCATCGACATGCACAAGGAGGGCGCTGCCTTCCGGGCGATGATGAACAACTTCGCCATCGCCGTCTCGGTCGGCCTGCAGTACGGCGTGCCGCTCGAGGAGTTCGTCGAGGCCTTCACCTTCACCCGCTTCGAGCCGGCGGGCCTCGTCCAGGGCAACGACTCGATCAAGAACGCGACGTCGATCCTCGACTACATCTTCCGCGAGCTGGCGGTGAGCTATCTCGACCGCACCGACCTCGCGCACGTCACGCCGACCGGCGAGCGGTTCGACGACCTCGGCGGCGGTGAGCGGGAAAGCGCGAGCCTCGAGGAGGTCCCGTCCGAGCGGGCGCAGAGCTCGATCGCGGTGATCAGGCAGCTCTCGTCCACGGGTTACCTGCGCAAGCGGCTGCCCCAGGAGCTGGTCGTCCTGCAGGGCGGGGCGTCGGTCTCGGGCGCGCTCAACCTCGACGGCAGCCTCGCCGGCCTCGCCGCGCGCACCGAGGTCGCATCGGTCGCGGTGATGGACGAACGGGCGCGCGCCCGGATGCAGGGCTACGAGGGCGACCCCTGCGGCGAGTGCGGCAACTTCACGCTGGTGCGCAACGGCACCTGCCTGAAGTGCAACACCTGCGGCGGCACGAGCGGCTGCAGCTGAGGGTCGGGGGATTGTTGATGTCGCGACACCCAATAAGTGCCCTTTTGGGGGTGATTCTGTGCCCTCTTGCCCCCCAATTAATGCCCCTTGGAGGTTAAGCCTTTGAAATAACAGGAGGCGCTCCCAGTCGTGGGACGGGAAGAGGCGCCCGAGACTGAGAGCAGGCGACGTGCAGGCCCGGCGCGGCGTGCGGGGATCGAGCCCCCGCCCGCCGCGCCGATGCGTCGTGCGACGGTCAAGATCAAGGGCGGGTGAGGCGCCTGAACTCTGGCTCGATCTATGGAGGTTCACGGTGAGCTACGTGCCAAGGACGCTTTGGCATAAAACGCCGGACGGGGGGCGGGAGCGGATCGGGGAGGATGACCTTCTCGGCCGCGGCGAGTGCCTCGTCGTGCTCGGCGAGCCGGGCATGGGCAAGACCCATCTCCTGCGGCGCCTCCCCGACACGGGCGGCCTTGCAGTTTGCACCGCACGCCAGCTCATCACCCGGCAGACCCGTTCACGTTGCTCGGAGGCGCGCGCGCCAGCCGTTCGGCGCAGGCGGGCGCGTGGAGATCGTGGTGTTCGACCTCACACGCCCGAAGCCTTGTCAAGGCGACCAGGTCTCGCGCCGTCTCGTTAATTCAAGAGGCTTTTGGACCTTCCCGATCCGTTGCAGGACCAGTGGGACAACGCCGGTGCGGAGGGCTTCGCCTTGGCGGCGCGAGGCGAGCGGGGGTCCGGAAGGCGCTCGAGAGCAGGCGAATTGTGGGCCAGCGCGGCGTGCGGGGGCCGAACCTCCGTACGCCGCGCCGGCGCGTTCAGGTCCCCGCAGGCTGGATGGGATCAGCGGAAGAGGTGAACCTGGATGCCGACGAACGCCTCTCGGATCGCCGTGACGGAGCCGAGGCGGCGCTTGGCGTCGTTGGTTCCGCCGTACCGGATCCGGAGGAAGTCGGCGATCTTGGCGGGAGCCAGTTCCTCGATGCCGTGGACCTCGTACGAGCGGAGGACGAAGTCGAGGAACTCCCGCATCTCCGCCTCGTAGCCGCCGAGGCCACGCGCACGAGCGGTCTCGGCGCGCTCGGACCTGGAGAGCGGCGCGAGGGTGAAGCGGACATAGGCGAGGACGTCGAAGATGTCGCTGTTCGGGGCGTCGATCAGGCGCTGCATGTCCTCGATGCGATCCGGGTCGTAGCCCATCTCGGCGAGGCGCTGGATGAAGGCCGCGCGGCGGGCTGGGTCGCTCCAGATGGCGCGCAGCTCGTCCTCGGAGGCGACGAGGGTGCCGAGGTCGCCGAAGAGCTGGTCCATGAACTCCTGGGCGGTGATCGGGCGGCCGTCGTGCGACCAGTAGGTCGTCGCGGCGACATACCGGATGGTGCGCTCCTTTCCGTCGGCGAGCTTGACGACGATCTTCTCGGTCGGCGGCGGGTCGTCGACAGGATCGCCGGGATCGCCCGGCGGCGGGTTCGGCGCCCCGGGCGGTCTCGGCGACCCCGGCTCCTCCGGAGGCAGGGGCTCGCCGTCCCACTCCGGGTCGTTGAAGTGCTCGTAGGCGCGGACGAAGTCGTAGATCGTGAAGAAGTCCTTGCCGTCGAAGGTCCGGGTTCCGCGGCCGATGATCTGCTTGAACTCGATCATCGACTTGATCGGGCGCATCAGGACGATGTTGCGGACGTTGCGGGCGTCGACGCCGGTCGACAGCTTGTGCGAGGTCGTCAGGATCGTCGGGATTGTCTTCTCGTTGTCCTGGAACGTGCGCAGGTGCTGCTCGCCGAGCTTGCCGTCGTCGGCGGTGACGCATTCGCAGTAATGCGGGTCGGGGTTCGTCTTGACCTGGTTGATATGGTTCCGGACGCGTGCCGCGTGGTCCTGGGTCGCGCAGAAGACCAGGGTCTTCTGGCGCTGGTCGATCTGGTCCATGAACTCGTGGACCCGGCTCATCTCGCGCTCGTCGATGATGAGCCGGGTGTTGAAGTCGGCCTCGGTGTATTCCCGGTCGGGGTCGATCTCGCCCGCCACCACCTCGTCGTCGTCGCTGAACCGGTAGGTGTCGAGGGTGCTCGCCATCTGGCGCACCTTGAATGGGGTCAGGAAGCCGTCGCCGATGCCGTCCTTCAGGGCGTAGGTGTAGACCGGGTCGCCAAAATAGGCGTAGGTGTCGGCGTTCGCGTCGCGCTTCGGCGTCGCCGTCAAGCCGAGCTGCACGGCTGGCCGGAAATACTCGAGGATGCCGCGCCAGGTGCTCTCGTCCTTGGCGCCGCCGCGGTGGCACTCGTCGATCACGATCAGGTCGAAGAAGTCCGGCGGGTAGCCCTGGAAGGTGAACTCGCCCGTGCCGGTCATGAAGGTCTGGAAGATCGTGAAGAAGACGCTGGCGTTCTTCGGGATCCGGCCCTGCCGGCGGATCTCGTCGGGGCTGATCCGGCAGAGCGCGTCGGGCGGGAAGGCGCTGAAGGCGTTGTAGGCCTGGTCGGCAAGGATGTTGCGGTCGGCGAGGAACAGGATGCGCGGGCGGCGCGTCGGCTCGCGGCCGAGGTTCCAGGAGGCGTGGAAGAGCTTCCAGGCGATCTGGAAGGCGATCGAGGTCTTGCCGGTGCCGGTGGCCAGCGTCAGCAGGATGCGGTCGCGGCCGCGGGCGATCGCCTCGAGCACCGCGGTGATGGCGTTGTGCTGGTAATAGCGCGGCTCCCACTTGCCGCCGCCGGTCTCGAAGGGGATGGCGCCGAAGCGGTCGCGCCAGTCGTTGCCCTCAGGAAAGCAGCGCAGCCAGAGTTCCTCCGGCGAGGGAAAGGGCAGCGCATGGTCGCCCTCCAGGCCGGTCGCCATGTCGATGCCGTACCAGCCGATCCCGTTCGTCGACCAGGCGAAGCGGGCCTGGAGGCGGTGGGCATAGGCCTTGTGTTGAGCGACAACCTTCCTGCCGGGGACCGACAGCCAAGTTGGCCGGCGGCTTCAGGCGGAGGGAGGGCGTAGCCCGACCGATGGCTGAAGCCGCCGGCGCGATCGTCTCGGAGGGGCG
>SKOX01000027.1 GCA_007119835.1 Paracoccaceae bacterium | reverse complement strand
TCGGCTCCCCGCCGCGGTCGCAAGGCCGCCGCCGGACCGGCGGCCGGCCGCAAGGCGCCTGGCCGGGACGAGGCCGCCACTCCGGCCGCCACACCCCAGGCTGCGCCGATGCCGGCGGCAGCAGGGATCGCCGGAGCCGGCAGCGTCACCGACTTCTTTCCAGCTCCGGGAACGGGTGCGGGCGTCGTGCCTGGCCTCGGCCTCCTTTCCTCTCTCTCCGGCGCGCCGCCCGTAGCGTCGCTTGCCGAGGCGCATGGCGTCCTGGAGGAGGCAGCGGAGATCTCCCGGATCGGCATGGACGCCAACATGCGTGCGGCGCAATCGCTGGCCGGCGCACGCAGCCCGGCCGAACTCCTCGCGCGACAAGCCGACAGCATGCGTATCTTGGCCGATGCCTGGATGCGCCAAGGTGCCCGGATCTCCGAGCTATGGCTCCGGATGATGCGCGCGAGCAGTTGATCACAGGGAGCGGCGGCGGGCGGATCGATCCGCCCGCGGCGCCAATCATGGCTCGGTCATGCCGTGCCCCCTCAGCCGCCTGTCGACGCGCGCGGCGGGTTCTCGATGAACTCGATCCTGTACCCGGTGGGATCGGCCGCGAAGGCGATGCGGGTGCCGTCCTTCATCGTTTTCGGTTCAAGCGGAAAGCCGACGCCCTTGGCGCTGAGTTCCTTGGATTTGCGATCAACGCTCTCGACGAACCAGGCGAGGTGGCCGAAGGCGGTGCCGGTCTCGCAGTTGCGGTGTCTGGATGGAAGCGGATCGATGCGTCCATGTCGGTGACGCGGATCATCGTGTGGGCAAGTTTTGCGGGTGCGCAAGGCATGGCTTCGTCGCTCATGCAGGCTCGTCCAGCGTCGTCTCGATCGCGATGCGGACAGCCTTGCGGCTGGTCTCGAGCGCCATGGAGGCGAGATCGGAACGCTGGTGAAGCTCGAGGTTCGCGCCTTCGCGGACGCGCCCGAGCATCTCCGCGACCTGGCGCGGATCATAAGGCACGTGGATGAAGCCGGCGCGCGTGTCGGACGTCTCGCGCTCGATCATCCCGAGGACCGTGTAGAGCGTCGCGTTGCAGAGGAAGTTGCCGGCGGTGCTCGAAAGTCTGGCCGGGATGCCCGCCTTGATCAGCCGGTCGTGGATCCGCTCGAGCGGCAGGGTCGCCGCGCGGGCCACCGGCCCGTCCTGCTCCAGGGCGCCCCTCATCAATGCGCCAGTGTTGTCCGGGATCTCGAAGTCGTTCAGATTGAGGCCGAAACGCTCGAGGCGGATCGTCGGCTCGCCAGGCCACAGGCCGAGGCAGATCACCGCGCGCGGCTTATGCTCGCGAAGGAGCCGGGCTAGGCAGCCGGAGAGCGTCTCGTAGGCCACAGGTAGCACTGCGCCCACCACGTCGAGGCCCGATATGCACTCACCGTCGAGCGACGCGGCGATCTCCGCGGTCGGATTGAAGCCGCGCCCGCCGTAGCCCTCGAACCCCGTTACCAGCACGCCTTCCACCATCGCAAATGCCTGCTAACGGCGGCGACCTGAACTGGGCAGCATCGGTGAGAGCCTTTTCGAGTCGGGACCAGTCATCCTCATGCAGCGGCGGCCTTGCCCCGCGGTCGCTTGGCCTTGGGCGCGGCCTCGGCGACGCGCGGCTTTCGTCCGAGCCCGATCTTCTTGGCCAGCTCCTGGCGCTTCCGCGCATAGGCCGGCGCCACCATCGGGTAGTCGGCCTTCAAGCCCCACTTCGCGCGATACTGCTCCGGCGTCATGCCGTAGGCGGTCATCAGGTGCCGCTTCAGCATCTTCAGCTTCCTGCCGTCCTCAAGGCAGACGATGTAGTCGTCGGTCACCGACTTCCTGATCGGCACCGCCGGCGTGAGCGCCGTGGGGGCGGGCTCGTCACTCGCCAGAGCGGTGAGCTTGTCGAACACCGACTGAATGAGCTCTGGAAGGCTCTCGTGCCCGGTTGAGTTGTTGGATACGTGCGACGAGACGATTTCGGCGGTAAGCGCGAGGATTTCGCCTCGCTCAAGTTTGGGATCTTCGGACATGCTTCCTCCTGAGAATGAGCGACAGTCCGCTCATTCACTGATGTGCCGGACTATGTTGATCATTAAACAAATTTATGCGTACCTGCAAGAGAATGATAGTATATGGCTGCGGTGATTTTCATTCGAGAGCCGCAGATCGGTCTACTACAGCGCTTCCTCACCCTGTCTTGGTCGGGCAGGCGGTCCACTACCCACTGCTGCAGCCCCCCAGTCTTGGGCTGCAGCACGGCCTGTGACGTCGCTGCGCTCACAACGGCACGAGGAGGCCGAGCATGGGCAGGGGTCCGAGCTCGCGCGGACGCGAGCCCGCAGCCTCGGCGGGAAGCTGGCCTGGGCAGGCGTCGAACCTCGCACCGGCAGCAGCTCCTGGCTGGTGCGGTTCCTCGCCGGCGGGTTCATGCGTGCTGGTCGACGCCCAATCCGAAATCGGCGTAGATGAAACCGTCCTGTTCGATGCTTCCGCCCATCGTGAGCGACACGGGATGCGCGAAGGCCGGACCGTCGCTGACGACGGTGTGGAACTCGCCGTTTTCACCGCAAGGATCGACGCCGTCGGGCAGGGCGGCCAGGAAGCTTGCGTCGTAAGGGGCGCCGATCATCTCGCGCGGCAGCCGGACAGGGTCGAGTGTGACGACCTGCGCGACCGTGCCGGCGCGCAGCATGTCGTCGGCCAGGGCCCGGGTCTCCCGGCCCCAGATCGTGAAGTGCGCGCGCATGCCGATCGCCGCGAGCCGCTCCTCGCGGTAGGCGCGGACGTCGCTGAGAAAGATGTCTCCGAAGACCACCTCCTCGATGCCCTGGGCCCGCAGCGGCGCGAGCGACGCCTTCATCCGCGCCTCATAGGCCTCGTTCGGGCATGGCGAGGGCAGCGGCACCTCGATGAGGGGCAGGCCCACGGCGTCGGCCTGAGCCACCAGCACCTCGCGCCGGACGCCGTAGATGGAAACGCGAGCGTAGCGCTCGGTCACGGTGGTCAGCAGCGCGACAACCTCGATCCCGGCCTGCCACGCGACGTCGAGGGCGAAGGCGCTGTCCTTGCCGGAGCTCCACGACAGGATCGCGCGCGACATCAGCCAAGCGCCGCAACGATCGCGTCGAGGCCGTCGGTCAGCGCGGCCGGGCCCGGCTGGAGGATCAGCGGCGACTTGATCTCGTGGATCGCGCCGGTCGCGACGGCGGGTATGGCGTTCCAGCCCGGACGGGCAGCGATGCGCTCCGGGCGGACCTTCTTGCCGCACCAGGACGCGAGGATCACCTCCGGCGCGGCGCGGATGACCTCCTCCGAGCTGACGATCCGCTCCTCCGCCGCCTTGGCTGCCGCGCGGTCCGCGAAGACGTCGCGGCCGCCCGCGATCTCGATCAGCTCGGAGACCCAGCCGATGCCGCTGATCATCGGCTCGTCCCATTCCTCGAAGTAGACCCGCCGTCGCGCCCGGCCCTCGGAGGCCGCGCGGATAGTCGCGAGCCGCTCCTCGTAGCCGCGCGCGAGGGCGTCGGCCCGGCCGGCGGCTCCGACGATCGCACCGAGGCTGCGGATCATCGCCAGAATGCCCGCGACGTCGCGCTGGTTGAAGCCGAAGACGGTGATGCCCTCGCGTAGGAGCGCCTAGGCGATCTCGGCCTGGAGGTCGGAGAAGGTCAGGACGAGATCGGGCGCGAGCGCGAGGATCTTCGGGATGTGGGCCGAGGTGAGGGCCGAGACGCGCGGCTTCTCGGTCCGCACGCGCTTCGGCCGGACCGCGTAGCCGGAGACGCCGACGATCCGCCGGTCCTCGCCGAGGAGGTAGAGCGTCTCTACCGTCTCCTCGGTCAGGCAGACGATCCGCTCGGGAGGGAAGCTGCGCATCGGGCCTTCTCGGGGCTGTTCCCAAGGAGCCCACTTGCCACGGGTCGGCTCCTGCCGCAATCGCGTGAAGAGGCGCTCTCGACTTCGCGTGGCGGCCCAGGACGGAGGTTCGAGATGCGAGCGGCCACTGCGGAAGCGCGAGGATAACGAGGATAAGAGGCCGTTCGGAAAACGCCAGAGCGCGCCCTTCTACCGCCTTCCTCGATCGGATACGCCAGGGTTCAGCTTCGAAAACAGGATGTCTCGCATGCTGCCGTGGATACACCTGGCCACAGCGACCACGCCGGGAGGGGAGACGCTGAGGCTTCTGCGCCGGGGCGACGAGTTCTCCATCCGCCTCCAGGGCGGAAACGAGCTGATGAACAGCCGGCTCGGCGGCTCGGAGGAGGCGCTTGCCACCCTGGCCCTGGAGCGCCTGGCCGATCGGCACGCGCCACGTGTGCTGATCGGGGGCCTCGGCATGGGCTTCACCCTTCGCGCGGCTCAAGCTGTCGCGCCGCCTGATGCGCGCCTCGTCGTCTCGGAGATCGTGCCCGAGCTCATCGGATGGGCCGGACAGCACATGGCGGCGGTGTTCGGCGATTGCCTTTCGGATCCGCGGGTGGATGTGAGGACGGGCGATGTCGGCGCCCTGATCCGCGAGGCTCAAGGGGCGTTTGACGCCATTCTGCTCGATGTCGACAACGGTCCTGACGGCCTGACCCGCCCGGACAACGATGCGCTCTATCGGGAGGAAGGTCTGCGATCGTCGCGCCGCGCCTTGTCTCCTGGCGGCGTCCTCGCCGTCTGGTCCGCCGCACCGGACCGGGCATTCTCGAAGCGCCTGTCGCGTTGCGGTTTCGACCTCAGCACGCACACGGTTCGCGCCGGCCGTACAAAGCGCCGCGGCACCCGCCATACGATCTGGATCGCGACTTCAATTGGCATCTGATGCGGACGACCTTTCTCGGCGGCTCTGGGGGGTGTCAGGTGGCCGGAACTGCAAGTCCCAGTCGCTGAGGACAGCGAGGGGGTCATTGAGGACGGTGAGCCTTAAGTTTGCAGGGGCGTTGACAAAGACAGGGGCGCGGACGGAAGGTGACGGCTGTGCCGCGCGCGAAGGCAATGCGAAGCCCGGTGAACCGGGCATGAGCGCGGCGGCGCGTTCTAGGGAGGTCAAGGGATATGAGATCGTCACTGCTGTCCACCGCGGCTATCGTCGCCGCGGCCTTCGCCGCGGGCGCCGTCGCGGCCGAAGACATCACCGTCGGCGTCAGCTGGTCGAACTTCCAGGAGGAGCGCTGGCGCACCGACGAGGCCGCGATCCTCGCCGCGCTCGACGAGGCCGGCGCCCGCTACATCTCCGCCGACGCCCAGAGCTCGGCGGCCAAGCAGCTCTCCGACATCGAGAGCCTGATCGCGAGCGGCGCCGACGCGCTCATCATCCTTGCCCAGGACGCCGCGGCGGCGGTCACCGCCGTCGAGCTGGCGGAGGCCGAGGGCATCCCGGTGATCGCCTACGACCGCCTGATCGAGGACCCGCGCGTCTTCTACCTCACCTTCGACAACATGGAGGTGGGCCGGATGCAGGCCCGCGCCATCCTCGAGCAGCAGCCCGAGGGCCGGTATGTCATGATCAAGGGCTCGCCGACCGATCCCAATGCCGACTTCCTGCGGCAGGGCCAGCAGGAGGTGCTGCAGGAGGCGATCGACGAAGGCCGTATCGAGATCGTCGGCGAGGCCTACACCGACGGCTGGCTCCCGGCCAACGCCCAGCGCAACATGGAGCAGATCCTCACCGCCCAGGACAACGAGGTCGACGCGGTGGTCGCCTCCAACGACGGCACCGCCGGCGGCGCGGTGGCGGCGCTGACCGCGCAGGGCATGGAAGGGATCCCGGTCTCGGGACAGGACGGCGACCACGCCGCGCTCAACCGCATCGCCCAAGGTACCCAGACCGTCTCGGTGTGGAAGGACGCCCGCGACCTCGGCCGCGAGGCCGGTCAGATCGCGGTGGAGCTCGCCCAGGGCGCCTCGAAGGAGGATATCGACGGCACCGAGACCTGGACCTCGCCGGGCGGCTTCGAGCTGACCGCCAAGTTCCTCGAGCCGGTGGCGATCACCCGCGACAACCTCGACGTCGTGGTCGACGCCGGCTGGATCCCGCAGGATGTGCTCTGCGCCGGCGTGCCCTCGGGCGAAGTCGAGATCTGCGACTGAGCCAGCGTCCCGGGGCGGGCCGAACGTCCGCCCCGGATCGGCCGCGCCGTCACTGGCCGCCCCAGCCGCGGGCGGGGCTCCCGACAGGACGGCGAAGCACGCCCGGCGCGGCGCGGAGGCGCCGTCGGCATGGCCGCGGGGAAGAGAGGACAGGAGATCTCGCCATGGTACAGGACGCACCTGCAGAGACCGTGCGCGCGCCGGCCAAGGACGGCAGCGGCGGCTTCATGCGGGCCGTGCGCGCGCTCGATATCGACCTGCGCCTGCTGGGAATGATCGGAGCGCTGTTGATCATATGGCTGGTGTTCGATCTCGTCACCGGCGGCCGCTTCCTGACCCCGCGCAACCTCTTCAACCTGTCGGTCCAGACCGCCTCGGTGGCCGTGATGGCGACCGGCATGGTCTTCGTCATCGTCACCCGCCACATCGACCTGTCGGTCGGCTCGCTGCTGGGCTTTCTCGGCATGATCATGGGGACGCTGCAGCTTCACTATCTGCCGGGCCTGGTCGGTCACGGTCACTGGTCGATCTGGATCGTGACCATCCTCGCCGGCGTCGGCGCCGGCGCCCTGATCGGCGCGGCGCAGGGCTACGTCATCGGCTATCTCGCGGTGCCGGCCTTCATCGTCACGCTGGGTGGCCTGCTGGTGTGGCGCGGCGCCGCCTGGTGGGTCACCGGCGGCCAGACCGTGGCGCCGCTCGACCCGACCTTCTCGCTGCTCGGCGGCGGCGCCGCCGGCACCCTCGGCGCCACCTGGAGCTGGGCGCTCGCCGCCGCCGCCGCCACCGGTGGGCTGCTGCTCCAGTACATCTCCCGCCGACGCAAGGCCGCGCACGGCTTCCCGGTCAAGCCGCTCTGGGCCGAGATCGCGATGTCCTTCATCATCGTCGGCGTGATCGTCGGCCTGACCGCGGTGATGGTCGCCTATCCGGTGCCGGAGGCCGCGGCCCGTCGCATCCTCGCCGCCCGCGGCGAGGCGATCCCCGAGGGCCCGATCAACATGGCGCACGGCATCGCCATCCCGGTCGTCATCCTGCTTGTGGTGGCCTTGGTGATGACCGTGATCGCGCGGCGCACCCGCTTCGGCCGCTACGTCTTCGCCACCGGCGGCAATCCGGACGCGGCCGAGCTGTCGGGCATCAACACGCGGCTGCTCACGGTCAAGATCTTCGCGCTGATGGGCGCGCTCACCGCCATCGCCGCCGTCATCGCCTCGGCCCGCCTCGGCGCGGTCGGGAATGACCTCGGGACGCTGGACGAGCTGAGGGTGATCGCGGCGGCCGTCATCGGCGGCACCGCCCTCTCGGGCGGGATCGGCACGATCTACGGCGCCGTGCTCGGCGCGCTCATCATGCAGTCGCTGCAGTCGGGCATGGCGATGGTCGGCGTCGACGCGCCGCTGCAGTCGATCGTCGTCGGCCTCGTCCTCGTCCTCGCCGTACTTGTCGACATCCTCTACCGCCGGAGGACCGGGGCATGACCGACGAGCTGTTCCTCCAGCCTCAGACACCGGCACCTGCCCCCGACCGCTCCGGAACGCCGCTCGTCGAGATGCGCGACATCCACCTCTCCTTCGGCGGCGTGAAGGCGGTCGACGGCGTCACGATCAACCTCTGGCCGGGCGAGGTCGTGGGGCTTCTCGGCCACAACGGCGCCGGCAAGTCGACGCTGATCAAGGTCCTGTCGGGAGCCTACCGCGCGGATGCCGGCCAGATCTTCATCAACGGCGAGAAGGCGACGATCCAGAACCCGCGCGACGCCCGGCGTTACCACATCGAGACGATCTATCAGACGCTCGCGCTCGCCGACAATCTCGACGCCGCCTCCAACCTCTTCCTCGGCCGGGAGCTCACGACACCGCTCGGCTTCGTCGACGACGACGCCATGGAGGCGGAGACGCGGAAGATCATGGCCCGGCTCAACCCGAACTTCAGGAAGCTCAAGGCGCCGGTAAAGGCACTCTCGGGTGGGCAGCGCCAGTCGGTGGCCATCGCCCGGGCGGTCTACTTCAACGCGAAGATCCTCATCATGGACGAGCCGACCGCAGCACTCGGCGTGCAGGAGACGAAGATGGTCGCCGAGCTCATTCAGGAGCTGAAGCGCCAGGGCCTCGGCATCTTCCTGATCGATCACGACATCCACCAGGTCATGGAGATGTGCGACCGGGCGAGCGTGATGAAGAACGGCCAGCTGGTCGGCACGGTCGACATTGCCGACGTGACCGAGGACGACCTTCTCGGGATGATCATCCTCGGCAAGACGCCGGAGCGCGCGGCGCCCGAGACGGTGCAGTAGCATGGCGCGGCGCCGGTCCGACGCTTCCCGAGCGGAGGCCGCCTCCGGCGGCCGAGTCTTGGCGCTCGCCTCCGGCCGACGGCCGGAGGCGAGCCGTGGGCGCCCGGCGCCACGGCCGGTCGGAAGAGGCTGATATGTATCTCGGCATCGACATCGGCACGTCGTCCGTCAAGGCGGTCCTGATCGACCGCGGCGACCGCCACCTGGCAACCGCCTCCGCGCCGCTCGCGGTCTCGCGGCCGCGCCCGGGCTGGTCGGAGCAGGATCCCGAGGACTGGTGGCGCGCCACCGAGGCGGCCGTGGCCGGCCTCGGCCGGCCGCTCGCAGACCTGCGCGGCATCGGGCTCTCGGGCCAGATGCACGGCGCCGTCTGCCTCGACGCCGACGACCGGGTGCTGAGGCCGGCGATCCTCTGGAACGACGGCCGCGCCAGCGCGGAATGCGCCGAGATCGAGGCGGCCTGCCCGCGGGCGCGCGCCATCGCCGGCAACATCGCGATGCCGGGCTTCACCGCGCCGAAGCTCGCCTGGCTCCGCCGCCACGAGACGGAGACCTTCGCGCGGATCGCCTGCGTGCTTCTGCCGAAGGACTACGTCCGCCTGCGCCTCACGGGCGAGCGCGTCTCGGAGATGTCGGACGCCTCGGGCACGCTCTGGCTCGACGTCGCCGCACGGGACTGGGCGGACGAGCTGCTCGCGGCGACCGGCCTCAGCCGCGCCGCGATGCCCCGCCTCGTCGAGGGCACCGCCCCCTCGGGCACGCTGCGGCCGGCGGTCGCGCAGGCGTGGGGCTGC
>SKOX01000418.1 GCA_007119835.1 Paracoccaceae bacterium | reverse complement strand
GAGCGATGAGCCGCATCCCGAGATTGCCGAGCGGCACGTCGTGGTTGCCTGGTACGGCGACGACGGGCGCCTCGATCCGGTCGAGGAAGGCGCGGGCCTCGCGGAACTGCGACGCGCGCGCCCGCTGGGTGAAGTCGCCGGACGCGGCGACGACGTGGGGCTGGACCTCGCGCACCACCTCGATGAGCGGCGTGACGAGCTCGGGCCGGGTGCGGCCGAAATGAAGGTCGGAGAGGTGGAGGATCCGCCGCATTGCGCTCATCCCTCCGCCGGCACGAAGATGTCGAGCGCGCCGGGAAGCAGGCGGAAGACGAAGGGGCTGTCCATCTGTTCGCGCTCGCCGTCGCGGGCCACGAGGCGGCGGCTCGAGGCCGTTTCCACGCGCACGTCCCGACCGCAGAAGAGCTCGAAGTCCTCCCCCGGCTCGGCGAGGCCGAGCCCGACCCGGAGGGTGTGGAGCAAGAGCGCGAGCCGGCCGGCATCGGGCGCCACGAAGACCGCGAAGCGGCCCGACCGCACGCAGTCGCCACCCTCGAGCCCGACCGCCTCGAGCTGGCCCGCGTTCTTCGCGACGAAGATCAGCGGCGTTCGCAGGTGCCGCCGGTCGCCGTCCACGTCCATCGTGACGCGGAGGTCTCTGCGGAAGCGCAGCAGCGTGACCAGCATCGACCAGTAGGCCGCGATCTGGCTGCGGCCCCAGCGGCGGTAGAACCGCTCGCGCTGGTCGAGGATGGTGGGATAGGCGCCGAGGCTTGCGTTGTTCAGAAAGACGCGGCCGTTCACCTCGCCGAGGTCGAGGGTGCGGGTATGCCCGGCGACGATCACACGCGCCGCCTCGTCGAGTTCCTCGGGCAGGCCGATCGAGCGGGCGAAGTAGTTGAACGTCCCGAAGGGCAGGACGCCCATCGGATGCCCGGTGCCGGCGAGGCTGCCGGCGACGGCGGAGACGGTGCCGTCGCCGCCGGCGACGACGACGGCGAAGCGACCGCGCGCGAGCGCGCCCCTGACGGCGTCGCAGGCGTCCTCGCCGCGCCCGAAGGGGCACATGTCGACCTCCGCGCCCGCCCGCCGGAAGGCGTTGCGGATCGCCTCGATACGCTCCGCGCCGTCCTGCTTGCCCGCCGTGGTGTTCACGATCACGCAGATCTCGGGCTCCACGTTCCCTCCGTTCTTCGCCGCCGACTCCCGGGGCCGGCGCCCCCTCAACGTCCCTCTCAAGCCTTCGGTTTCGGACGGAAGGCGCGCAGGCGCGAAGCGGCCGGGGTCATCGTGTGGCGCTCCGACTTCGACCGGGGATCCGCGAACGGTTGTCCCGACCCCCCGCGATGGGGCATAGGGGCGGCACGAGCAGCAGCAGCCCGAGGGGCGAGCCCTTGCACATCGCCACTATCCCGCCGGCCTTCGCAAGCCACGTCCCGGCATGCCCGGCGCGGGGGGACCATCGGGTAACATTCGGCCTGCGTCCCGTGGCCGGCCACTGGTTGTCGGCGTGGCACGCCCTATGCTCCACCCTGCGCTTTAGCGGGTTGAGCCCGAGGCGCGAGCCGCTCGACCGCACCTTGGGCGCGGAGTGCCCGTCGGGGTGGCGCTGGTGGTGCGGGACATGACGGGGACAACGAGATCTTGGAGGGCGCAGGCGTGACGGGACTTCCGGTCGAGGGGAAAGCCGCATGAGCCGGCCGGACCTTTTGCTCCTCGGCGCGGGGCTCGCCTCCGGGCTTATCGCGCAGGCCCTGACGGAGCACCGCCCGGAGGTCTCCTTCCTGGTGCTCGAGCGCGGCCCATCGATCGGCGGCAACCACACCTGGTGCTTCCATCCCGACGACCTCGGCCAGGCGGAGGCGCCGCTCATCGAGCCCGCAGTCGGGCATCGCTGGCCGGTGCATTCGGTGATCTTCCCGAACCTCGGGCACCGGCAGATCGACGCGGGCTATCTCTGCGTGCCGTCCGAGCGGTTTCACGCAGCACTCGCGCCACGCCTGCGCGACCGCATCCGCTTCGGGGCGGAGATCGTCGAGGTGACGCCGACCTCCGTGCGTCTCGCCTCGGGGGAGGTTCTGGAGGCGGGCGCGGTGATCGACGCCCGCGGCGCGGCGCCCTCTCCACACGTCTCGCTCGGTTTCCAGAAGTTCTGCGGCCTCGAGGTCCAGCTCGATGAGCCCCTGGCGCTCGACGGCCCGGTGATCATGGACGCGACCGTGCCGCAGGAGGGCGGCTTCCGCTTCGTCTACACGTTGCCCTTCGCGCCGGACCGGGTGCTGATCGAGGCGACTTCCTATGCCAATTCGCCGCAGCTTCCGGCCGAGACCTTCGCCTCCGACGTCCTAGCCTATGCGAAGGCGAAAGGCTGGAAGGTGGCGAAGGTGATCCGGGAAGAGAAGGGCGTCCTGCCCATCACGCTGGCGGGGGACGTGCAGGCCTTCTGGGAGGAGGCCCGCGGCGTGCCGCGCGCCGGGCTGCGCGCCGGCCTGTTCCACCAGGCGACGGGCTATTCGCTGCCCGAGGCGGCGCGGCTCGCCGCGCTGATCGCGCGGACCCGCGATCTCTCGGCGCCCGCGCTCTTCGCGACGATCCGCGAGCACGCGATCCGCCGCTGGCGGGATCAGGGCTTCTACCGCGCGATCAACCGGATGCTGTTCCTCGCGGCGGAGCCCGAGCGGCGGGTGCAGGTCTTCGGCCACTTCTACCGCCTTCCCGCGCCGCTCATCGCGCGCTTCTACGCCGGGCAGAGCACCGCGTTCGACAAGGTGCGCATCCTGTCGGGCAAGCCGCCCGTGCCCATTCCCCATGCCGTCGGCGCCCTGGCGCGGCGCCACCCGATCGGAGCCCCCGCATGAACATGCAGTCCTTCCCCCGCCCCGACCACGACCGTCCCAAGGCCGTCGTCATCGGCGCGGGCTTCGGCGGCATCGCGCTCGCCATCCGCCTGCAGGCCGCCGGCTTCGCGGTGAAGCTGCTCGAGAAGCGCGACAAGCCGGGCGGGCGGGCCTACGTCTACGAGCAGGACGGGTTCATCTTCGACGGCGGGCCCACGGTCATCACCGACCCCGCCTGCCTCGAGGAGATCTTCGCGGCTGCCGGGCGGCGGATGTCGGACTACGTCGAGCTAATGCCTGTCGAGCCGTTCTACCGCCTCGCCTGGGAGGACGGCTCGACCTTCGACTACGTCAACGACCAGGAGTCGCTCGACCGCCAGATCGCCGCCTTCGCGCCCGAGGACGTGGCAGGCTACCGGCGCTTCCTGCGCTACTCCGAGGCAGTCTATCGCGAGGGCTACGAGAAGCTCGGCGCCGTGCCCTTCCTCAACTTCTCGGACATGGTGCGCGTCTCGCCGACGCTGGCCCGTCTGCAGGCGTGGCGGTCGGTCCACGGCATCGTGTCGCGCTTCATGACCTCGGAGAAGCTGCGGCAGGTCTTTTCCTTCCATTCGCTGCTCGTAGGCGGCAACCCGTTCGCCACGTCGGCGATCTACGCGCTCATTCACGCGCTCGAGCGGCGGGGCGGCGTCTGGTTCGCCCGCGGCGGCACCGGCGCGCTGATCCGGGGCATGATCCGGCTCTTCGAGGAGCTCGGCGGCGAGATCCGCGTCTCGACGCCGGTCGAGCGCATGGTCCTCGAGGGCGGCCGGATCACCGGCGTCGTCGCGGGGGGCGAGACGCTGCCCGCCGATCTCGTCGCCTCGAACGGCGACGTGGTGCACACCTACCGCGACCTGCTGAAAGGCACGACCCGCGGCCGCAAGGAAACGGCGCGGCTCACGTCCAAGCGCTTCTCGATGTCGCTCTTCGTCGTCTATTTCGGGCTGAAGAAGAACCACACCCAGCTCGCCCACCACACGGTCTGCTTCGGGCCGCGCTACAAGGGGCTGCTCGACGACATCTTCAACGGTCCGTCGCTCGCCACCGACTTCTCGCTCTACCTGCACGCGCCGTCGGTCACCGACCCGAGCCTCGCCCCCGAAGGCTGCGGCAGCTACTACGCGCTCGCGCCCGTGCCGCATCTCGGGCGCGCCGACATCGACTGGGCGACGGAGGGGCCGAAATACCGCGACCGGATTCTTGCCTATCTCGAGGAGCGGTACATCCCCGACCTCAGGCGCGACCTCGTCTCGGTGCACCACATCACGCCGTTCGACTTCCGTGACGATCTCAACAGCCACCTCGGCTCGGCGTTCTCGCTCGAGCCGATCCTCACCCAGTCGGCGTGGTTCCGGCCGCACAACCGTGATGCCGAGATCCCGAACCTCTTTCTCGTCGGCGCCGGCACCCATCCCGGCGCGGGCGTGCCGGGCGTGGTCGGCTCTGCCAAGGCGACGGCAGGTCTGATCATCGACGAATATCAATCCGCGCTCGCCACCGTCCGGACCGCGGCCGAATGACGAAGGCCGGGCGCCCGCCGGAGCTCTTTCCACCCGATCTCGTGGCCGAAGCGGCGGCGACGATCGCGGAGGGTTCGACGAGCTTCGCGGCGGCGGCCCGGCTGCTCGATCCGGCGACGCGGGAGAGCGCGGCGCTGCTCTATGCCTGGTGCCGACATTGCGACGACGTGATCGACGGCCAGACGCTCGGCCACGCGGCCCGGCCTTCGGACGGCTGCGCCGGCGCCCGGCTCGACGTGCTCGAGGCGGCAACGCGGGCCGCGCTCGCGGGGCGGCCGCCCGAGGCATCGCCGTTCCGCGCGCTCTCGGCCGTCGCCGCGCGCCACGCGATCGCGCCCGACCTGCCGCTTGCGCATCTCGCCGGCTTCCGCCTCGACGTCGAGGGCCGGCGATACGAGACCCTCGACGATCTCCTGGTTTATTGCTGGGGCGTGGCGGGCGTGGTCGGCGTCATGATGGCGCGGATCATGGGCGTGCGCGACCACGACACCCTCGACCGCGCCGCCGACCTCGGGCTTGCCTTCCAGCTCACCAACGTCGCGCGCGACGTGGCCGAGGATGCCGCCGTGGGCCGCGTCTACCTGCCGCTTGCCTGGCTCGACGAGGTCGGGGTGCCGGCCGATGCGGTGGGCGACCCCGCGCACCGGGCGGCGGTGGCGCAGGTTGCCGGGCGCCTCGTCGCGGCGGCGGAGCCGTTCTACGATTCGGCCCTGGTCGGCATCGGTCGGCTACCGGTGCGTTCGGCCGCGGCCATCGGCGCCGCGCGCTCGGTCTATCGCGCGATCGGCCGCAAGGTGGTCGCCCGGCGGGAGGCGGCGTGGGAGGCGCGCACGCACACGAGTCGCGCCGAGAAGCTCATCCAGGTTGCCCGCGGCACCGGCGCCGCCGTCGGTGCCCGCGCCCTGACCCGTCGCCCGCGCGACCCGGCGCTCTGGCGGCAGGATGCCTAGCGTCGCGGGGTGCCAGGGCGGCTGACAGACCCGAACGGTCCGTCATGGCGGAGGGCCCCAGGCCGCGGAGGCGCGACCGAGGCGCTCCGCGACGACCGCGGGATCGACGCCGAGCCGCAGGAGCAGCGACGCCTCGGCCATGCGCCCGAGGTTGTACCAGAGCGCGAGGCTTTCGCGGGCGATGAACTCGATCCGGTTTTCGCGGCTTTCGTTCGTCCAGACCGGTGCGGGATAGGCCACGTGATCGCGCACGCCGGCCCACCAGAAGCTCAGCCAGGCCCGCGGCAGGTGGCTCCTGTCAGTCACGATCACCGTACCCGGCGGCAGCGGACCGATGGCTTCGAGCGTGAAGACGGCGTTCTGCAAGGTCGAGGTGGAGCGGTCCTCGATGGTGATCGCGCTCTCGGGGATGCCGGCCTCGATGGCGAGGCGGCGCATGGCACGGGCCTCGGGCACGGGGCCGAGGGCGCCGCCGGAGAAGTGGATGCGCTCGGTGCGGCCCTCGTGGAAGAACCGGATGGCGGTGCGCATGTGGTGGTTCGACCGCGGGTGCAGCACGCCATCGTAGCGGATGCCGCCGCCGAGCACCACGACGAGGGGCGCTGCGTCCGGCGGCTCGGCGCGGGCGGGGAAGCGGTTGGTGAAAGCCGCGATGGCGAGGAAGGTCGCCGCGAGAAGCAGGACGGCCCAGGCCGCGAGCCGCGCGCCCGTCCGGAGCGACCAGGTCAGGAGGGTGATCGCGCCGCCTGCCCGGTGGTCACCGCCTTCCGGCCGGCTGCGCGGGTGCGATCCCCGCGTGGCGTCCTTCAGGAACGCGCGGCCGCGCGCTTTGCGAACGAGGCCTCCCATTCGCGCTGCTTGCGCTTGGAGTCGCGTACATAGGACGTCAGCCTTCCCAACCGGAGGATCGCGAGGTTGAGCGCGGCCAGAACCGGACGGAACGGGCGATGGACGTCGATGAGCAGCACGACCCGGCTCTCGTCGCTGTCGTTCCAGACCTCGTGGCGATAGGTGTCGTCGAAGACGACGACCTTGCCCTCTTCCCAGCGGATCATCTCGTCACCGACGCGCATGCGCGCCGCCCCGACAGGCTGGGGGACCTTGAGGCCGAGATGCGCGCGCACCAGGCCCGGGTAGCCGCCGCTGTGCGGCTTGATCCGCCCCCGGGGCCCGAGCACCGAGAAGAAGGCGACCTCGAGGTCTGGAATGCGGTCGAGCATCGCCGCGGTCTTCGGGCAGAGCTTGCGGGCGAGCGCCGAGTCCGACCCGTAGGCATGGAAGAAGAAGGTCTTCCAGCCGTCGTCGGCGGTGATGCGCATCTGCTGCGGCGAGATGTCCTGTATGTTCGGAAGCGCCGAGCGCTGCGCCAGGAGCGCGTCGAGTTCGGCGTCGATCGCCTTCCAGTTGGCCTCGAGCTCTGCCGTCCAGGGGAAGCGCTCGTTGGGGATCAGCGGCGTCGTCTCGACGAGGGAGCGGCCGCGCACATACGCCTCGAAGGCCTTGCCACGCGCTCGCAACCAGCCGCGGATGCCCTTGGTCTTGTCCCGCTTGCGCGGTGGTGGGGCGGCGCTCGGCGGCTCGGCACTCATGCTCGCTCCTTTCGGCACGATCCTCAGGATACGCCAGCGCATGACGGGTCCGTCATCTTGGGCTTTCGTCGCGATACAGTCAACGCGAGGGTCTGTTCGTGACCGGAGGGGCCGAGGGAGGGAACAAGAGAGCGCTTGCGGGTTTGGCTCGATGCTGACGGCTGGGCGAGAGAAGGCCTGTATGCAGGAGGACGAGCGGAAGCGGCGCCCGGACGAGGATCGCTCCTACCAGGGTGACACGAGCGGCGGGTACGGCACGGGCGGGGCAGCGGCCGACTTCGAGGACGTCACCGGTCAGAAGGACCCGAAGCTCGAGGATGTCTTTCCGGAGGAGGCGGATCCACGCAGGAAGCGCCCGGACGATCCGGAGGACGCGGCCGGCTGAGGCAGATGGGCTGCGGCGTGTGCCGGGCTGCGGCGTGTGCCGGGCTGCGCTGGCCGGGTGGCCGAAGCCAAAGGGCGCTCGAGCCTCGGATGCGTCAGGCTCTGCTCGCGCAGCGTACTTGCCGCCCCGGGGCGGCATGGTGTCCCGGAACCGGCGATCAGGGCTGCGAGGAGCCAGTCGGCGAAAGCAGGTCGAGGCCGGAGCGGTTGCGCCCCGGGGCCGCCGGCGCGGGGTCAGCTTGGCTAAGTGCGAGACCGCTCCGTCGTCTCGCGCTCGAACTGGGCGGAGCGGCGCAGCTCCTCGCGGAGTTCGGCGACGGGACGCGCGTAGAGGAAGCCGAAGGAGACGGCCCCGTCGCGGCCGTGGGTCGCGTGGTGCAGCCGATGCGCCTGGACCAGGCGCTTGAGGTAGGGGTGCTTCGGGTTGTGACGGAAGGGCCAGCGCCGGTGCACGAGGCCGTCGTGGACCACGAAGTAGAGGAAGCCGTAGATCGTTATCCCGACCGCGATCCAGAAGAGCGGCGCCCAGACCGCGCCGCCGACGGCGAAGAGCGCGACGGCAAAGACCGTGAAGACGACGGCGTAGAGGTCGTTCTTCTCGAAGATGCCTTCGGTCTCCTCGTGATGCGACTTGTGCCAGCCCCATCCTGGCCCGTGCATGACGTAGCGATGCACGAGGTTCGCGATGGCTTCCATCGCGACGACGGTGACGACGACGATCGCTGCGTTGATCAGCATGGCATCTCTCCGGCGCCGGCCACGACCGCCAGGGCGGCCTCCGGACTCTTGGGCGCCTCGAACATGGTCTCGAAAAGGCAGGCGACGCGGGCGGCGCCGTTCGGCAGGCCGGCAAGGGTGGCCGAGGCCGCCGCGATCTGCTCGCGCAGATGCGCCTGGCCGGTCTTCGCGCCGAGCAGGCGCACCAGCGTCGGCTTGCCGGCATCCTGGCCGCAGGGCTTGCCCATGGCGCTCGGGTTGCCATCGAGATCGAGCAGGTCGTCGAGGAGCTGGAAGGCCTGCCCGAGTTGCCGGCCGAAATCCCCGAAGCGCTGGCGGCACGCGTCGCTGGAGCGCGCCATGACGCAGGCGAGGCGGGTGGCGGCGACGAAGAGCGCCGCGGTCTTGCGCTCGTTGACGGCTCGGGCGCGGTCGGCGCAGGCTGCGCCGCCGCGCAGGTCCTCGAGCTGTCCGCCGACCAGGCCGGCGGGGCCGACGGCCTCGGACAGGATGGCGACCGCCTCCACGCGCTGCTCGGGCGACAGGCCCGGTGCCGTCGCGACGAGGCCGTAGGCGCGCGCGAGCAGCGCGATCGTGGCGAGCGCCGCCACGTCCTCGCCGTAGCTGACGTGGATCGCGGGCTTGCCCCGCCGGGTTGCCGCGTTGTCCATCGACGGCAGGTCGTCGAGGATGAGCGAGGCGGTGTGGACGAGCTCCAGCGCGCAGCCCACATCCGTGGCGGGCCCGTGCCAGCCGAGATCGCGCGCGCCGAGGACGGCGAGGAGCGGCCTGAGGCGCTTGGCCGGCCCGCGCACCGCCTCGCGCATGGCGGCCTCGACAAGGCTCTGGCCGATCGCCGACGGGAAGAGCGCGTCGAGCCTGTCCTCGATCGCCGCTCGCGCAGCCGCGATCTCTGCCTGGAGGGGCGGTGCCGCGGCTGCGGCCGATCCGTTTCGCATCACACCTGCATCCTGCCGCTCGGTCCTCAAGCCCGGGATCGCGCGGTTCTGAGGAACCGCGCGCCTGCGGCGCACCCTAGCGCGGCCTCGCGATGTTGCAAGCGCGCCGCGCGGAAGCGGGGAGAGACCCGTTCGGTGTCTCAAGGGCGCCGCGAGGCGAGGGGCAACCTCTTGCGGCAAGGGCATGCGCCGGTATACTGAATTGGCGCCAACAATAAGGGAGGAGCTCCGATGAAGGCGTTCTGGCTTTCCGTCGCCGTCGCGCTTGCGCT
>SKOX01000378.1 GCA_007119835.1 Paracoccaceae bacterium | reverse complement strand
CGCCTTGATCCGTCTCGCCCAGGGCACCGGCGCCAGCACCATGAAGCTCAGCCAGCGCAGGCCGCTGGTCTTGACGAAATGGCCGTGGCTGGAGCGCACCGGGTCGCGGTAGATGCCGCGGGCGGCGATGCGCGGGCCCCAGCGCCGCTCGATGGTGTCGTCGACGCCGATGATCACCGGCCCCTCAGGCACCAGCGCGGCGACAACCAGATCGAGCAGGGTCCGGGCCAGCGCGCGGCCCTTCCAGCGCCCGCGGTTCAGCACCTGGTGATAGACGGTGAAGTTCGTGGCCTCCGCCCGTCCGGTCATGCGCAGGCAAGCGCTGACGGTGCGCTTGCCCGGCGCGAGCAGCGCACCCATGACCAGGACGAGCAGGTTCTGCCAGGTCGGGCCGGTGACATGCGGGCGGAAGGCCCGCAGCCACAGGCGAAGAACCTCGGGGACGGCATCGCCACTTGCGGGGGATCGGATCGGATGGTGCTCCATCCCATGCTTCGAATCCCTTGCCGGACTCCGCACAACACGAGCAGCCTGCGGCGAATTGATTCACCCCCATGCCGCCATTACCGCTCAGCCCCACGCAGCCCCAACCAAAAATGCGCAAAGCCAAGCTCAGACCCCGACCCGGAAGAGCGCTACGCGGTGATCTATTTCGGCGAAACCGTGATGGTTTGCTTCCTCGAGACCGTGATCCGCGACGGCCCGGCCGCGCGTCTGCCGATCGCCTTCGCGGAGCTGAAAGACTGGCGCTGTGCGATCATAGAAGCGCGCGCCGACCTGCGTCTCGTCGACCTGAGGCAAGAGGGCATGATCCGGCTCGGGGTTCCGACCGACGCCGTCCGGGCCAGCAACCAGACGCTCGGGCGCGCCTGGGGTGCCGCATTCCACGAGCATGAGGAGGAGCCCGACGGCATCCTGTACCCGTCGCGGCTGAACGGCGCAGGGAACCTCGCGCTCTTCGATCGCGCCATGCCGTCGATGGGGCTGGTCGTCGCGGACGACCTCTTCGTCCGGCCCGAGCTGCCCGGCATCATCGACGGGCTCGAGCTTTCCATCGCTTGATCTCTGTCCCTGCGCCGCGCCGCCCGCGTGCGTCGCACGGCCCGCTTGCACGGTCAGCCCGCTGGCCGCGCGGCCAGCTGCTCCGCGCAGGCGGGGAAGCCGGGCATGGCCGGGATCCATGCCGGCGCCTTTCCACCGGCGCCAGGCGATGAAGCGCGCGACGGCATCGTCCGCGCTGCGCGCCACCACCATCGCCGCAAGCGGCGTCGTGTCCAAGGCATCCGTTTCCTGTCCTTCGGGCTCGTCCAGGTCGAGGTCCGGCTCGTCGTCCTCTTCCGGCCAGGTCTCGGACTGCTGTGATGCCGCCGCGGACGCCTGCCGCCGCAGCTCCGCGTCATGGTCGAAGGCCTGCCACATCTCGTGCGAGCGGATGACGAAGTGCCTGCCCTGACCCCTCCCGGCGGGCGCGGTGCCGAGGACTGCCAGCGCCCGCCCCAGGCGCTCGGAGGCTTCGTCGCGTCCTGCCGGGCGCGGCAGACCCTGCTGGCCCGCCTCGTCGAGGAGCTCGAGCTGGTCGAGCTTCGCCCAGGCGACGGCGAACGGCGACAGCGCCTGGTCGGAGGCGACGGGGCCCCACGAAGGGCCGAGCCGCGCCGCCAGTTCGCCCGAGAGCAGGCCGCAATCCCGCAGCAGCGAGGTGAAGTCGGCGACGAGCGCGGCCATCGCCGCCTCGATCGCAGCAAGGTCCGCGTGCAACGCCAGCAGCGCGTGGCTGGACGGTGTCAACGCCTCGAGCACCGCGCGCGACGCCGCAGCATCGCGTGCCCGGAACGGCGTGGGGGCGATGACGATGAAGGCCGAACGGGATCGTCCCACGGCGACGGGCGCCATAATCGGCGCGAAGTGGATTGAAACATTCCCGGGGGCCGCGGCGCCCGGGGCGTGCAGGGCGACCTTCAGCATCGGCGCGACACGGAGTGCGCGATCGCCGCAGGCCGAAGCGACCAGAGGTACGATCCTGGCGGCGACCAGCCCGAGGGCGGCTTCCGCGTCCCGCATGACGGTGCGGGCGCAATCGAGTGCTTCCGTCTCGGTGATGTCTATAGCTCGCTCCTTGTCGCCCAGAAGATGGGCTCGGGCCCTCTTCGACGAGAGAGAGAGAGGGAGAGAGAGGGCCGGACGCGTCCGGCTCTTCCGGTGCGCCTGAGGGCACAGCCATGGTCGGCGACCCCGGGCGCCCTAAGCCCCCTCTCTCTCACGCGACGCAGGGGCACTGCTGGACAAGGGAACCAAGAGACAGGGGCAGGGCCTAAGCGCCTCCAGGCCGCCCGGGGTATGGTGTGCTGCCGCCTGGATGCCTGTCTGTCTTTCCACCCACCCGTCCGTCGTCGGACCCGGATCAGGATCCGTCCCGGCGGGCCCGCCGGGCCTGCTCGGCAAGCCGCCGGTCGCGGCGCGCGATGCCCGCGTCGACCGCGCGCCGGATCTGGTGCTCGGCGAAGCGGGGATTCCAGCCTGGAAGATCGGCAAGGGCCGCCGCCGCGGCAAAGACGTCGATGCCGTGGGCGCGCAGGACATGATCGCCGCCCGGACTTCCGGCGAGCGCAACCAGGCCGCGCGCACGGTCCTGGGCAAGCGAGGAGCGACCCGACGCGAGCAGCTCGGCAATTTCGGCTTCGAGGAGCAGAGGCGCTGCACGCAGCTGGTTGACCGCGATGGAGCCACTCCGGCGTAGGATGGCCAGCCTGGCCACCCGCGCACGCAGCACGTCGAGCGGATTGAGTAGCCGCAGGCTGCCGCCGGACGGCATCGGCAGTTCCGACGCGTCGGCCCGGACCTGCCCGGCGTCGAGCCCGGCGAGCGAAGACAGGATGTCGACGACAAAACAGCGCCCGCCTTGCTCGAAGCGGACAAGTCCGGCGTTCGGACTTGCGACATGCTCAGGGTCGGGCAGGAGAAGCGCGCCGCCGAGCCGCCCGGCGACGACGCGCGCCGCCGCCACGCTTACGAGGAAGTCCACATCGGACGAGGCGTAGGGCAGGTATGTCTTCAGGCTGCCTCCGAGCCGTGGCGCCAGGCGCTCGGCCCAGAGCCCGAGCGCCTGCCGTAGGTGGCGACATGCGCGACCCTCTCCGCGCCGTAGCGCCGGCGGACATAGTCAATGACCCCCTCGCGCCGTCCCTGGGCGAAGTCGATGTCGAAGTCCGGCATCGAGACCCGGTCCGGGTTGAGGAAGCGCTCGAAGAGAAGCCCGAAGGGCAGGGGATCGATGTCGGTGATCCCGAGCGCGTAGGCGACGAGCGAGCCCGCGCCGGAGCCGCGGCCCGGCCCGACGGGAATGCCGTTCGCGCGCGCGCAGCCGATGAAGTCGGACACGATCAGGAAGTAGCCGGCAAAGCCCATCCGCACGATGGCGTCGAGCCCGTAGGCGAGCCGGGCGCGGTAGGCCTCGGGATCGGGCGTCTCGCCCCGGGCCCGCTGGGTTTCGAGGCGACGCATGAGCCCCTCGAAGGCCAGCCGGCGCAGCAGGCCGCCTCGTCCTCGCCCTCGTGGCAGGGGAAGCTCGGCAGGCGCGCCGGAGCCGGCTCCGGCATGAAGACCGCGCGCCGGGCGAACTCGACGCTGTTCTCGAGCGCCTCGGGCATGTCGGCGAACAGCTCCGCCATGGCCGCGGGCGACAGCAGGGGCTGCCCGGCAACCGCGCGGGGCCGGTCATCGCTGGCGAGATAGGCCTTGCCGGTGATGCAGAGATAGGCTTCGTGGGCCTCGAGCATCTCGGCCGACCGGTGGGTCGCGGGGCAGGTGCCGAGCAGGGGAAGCGCGAGCGCGTCGGCGAGCTGCGAGATCTCCACCGCATTACGGTCGGCACCCTCGAAGCCGCGCTGGATCTCGACATAGACGCGGCTCGGGAACAGCGCGGCGAGATCTGCAAGAGCCTTCCGCGCCGCGGCGAGGTTCGCGACGAGTAGCTTCTCGATCAGCCCGTCCGGCCCGCCGGTCAGTACCAGGATCTCGCTCGCGCCGTCGCCGAGCAGGGCGCCGAGCTCGTCGAGGCCCGGAGCCCGGCGCAGGGCCGGCTCGGGGATGTTCCAGGCGTTGGCGACGCGCAGGAGGCCGGCCCAGCCCGCCGGGCCCGTGGCGTAGAGCACCACGTCGCCCTCGCAGGCACCGCTCCGCAGGCGGAGCGTCGTGCCGGTCAGCGGCTGGACGCCCTTGGCGCGCAGCACCTTGGCCGTGGCCATGGTGCCGGCCAAGCTGTCCCGGTCGGCAATACCGGCCGCCGGGATGCCGTTCCCCGCGCAGAAGGAGGCCAGGTCTTCGGCACGGATCGTGCCGGCTCCGACCGAATGGGCGGAAGTCACGCGAAGCGGAACGTACATCTCAGGATCCTCGTCTGACGGGCGATCTCCGTACCGGATCGCCCGCCGGGCAGGACCCAATTCCCGGACTCAGATGCTCATTGGCGGCGAGGGTGCGCGAGCCACCTCGCCGTCTGCCTTCTCGACCTTGCCTCCGGGCTTGTCTTCGACCGTATCTTCGACCGTCACGTCGCCCGGGTCTTCAGCTGCCTCGGAGCCAGGAAGCAGCTTCCGCACCGGGAATGCGGCACCCTTCTTCCGAAATCTCTGCGGCACCCGCTTGCTCATGTAGAGGTCCGCAACCTCCTTCGGCGCCCCCTCTCCAATGAAGCCGATCCTCCCGGGCTCGTCTTCGTCCAGCCAGTCGAAGTTCTCCTTCGTGGCCGGGACCCATTGCCTTGGCACGAAGACGCCCCTCACGATCCCCCGCTGGTGCGCGAGAACGAGCTGCGCTGGCTTGGCGTAGTCATGGGTGATCTTCCAGCAGCCGCGCACCTGGTCCAGGAGGCTCTTGTTGCCCGATGGCTCGTACCTCCCGACCGAGATGAGAAGGAGTGGGCGCTCGACGGCGAATTCCTCTGCTCCATAGCGATCGATGAGCTCCCTGAGGTGGGCGCGGCCTCTCTTCGCAGAACGGTGTCCGCGCAACTTGTTTCGGGCGGAGGGAAAGCAGTCCATGACCGCAGCCTCGACCTCCATGGCCGTCTCCTCGTCCATGCCGTGGCGATGGATCACGTGGCCCACCGACAGATTCGCGGCGATGATCTCCCTTATGAGCCCGGTTTTTTCCGAGCCGAAATCGTCTCGCACGGCGGCCTTGACGTGCTGGAGGACGCGGTCACCGCTTCCCTTGCCCACATAGAATGTGTCCCCGTTCCGCGGGTCGATTAGTCGATAGACGTAGAAGCCGAGGCGCTCGGCAACCTCCTCGGGCATCGATTTGATCTCCATGGCATTCTCCCGGATCCGCTGGTGGTTCCCGCACGCCAGACACTCCGCATGCGATCAGATGCCGGCAATTCTTGCTGAAATTCAAAGGCCATCGGAAGAGGCTCGTCCCTTCTTCTTTCCGTTTTTCCAAGGCAGGGCTCGGGCGAGACTACGGACGACCAGAGCGCCGGCGGGCCGGGCGCGTAGCTACCAGCCGCGCCGCTCGCGCTGCTCAAGCATCTGGCTGACCCTCGGCCGATGTCGTCGCACCAGAGGCAGCCACTGGGCGATCACGCCCTGCTCGCCCTCGGGGTGCTCGTGTGCCGACGCCAGGAGCGCCTCGATCACGGTGGTCGCCCGCGCCTCAGTGCTGGCCACGGCTACGTTGACCGGCATCGTGTGCCCTGCCAGGTGTACGGCGCTCGCGGCATACGCCATGCTCGCCTCAAGGCGCGGCGCGGCGCGATCAAGCAGGCAGGCCCGCCTCAGGCCGCGCCTGCCTGCCAGGCCGCGCCCACGTCGGGCGCACGCAGGTCGAATGTCTTGGAGACCAGGCCTTCGTAGAAGCCGAGAACCTTGCGGAAGTCGGCGCAGGCGGCATCGAGGCGATGCTGGAGCGCGACGGCCTGGTGCGCCGTTTCTGGGCGCGGCGCGTAGATCGTGCCGAGGTAGCGGTTGCGCTCGCGCGGCGGCAGCGCGAAGGGCGCGTCCGTCCCGAAGTCGTGCGCGTCGAGCGCCTCGTGGAGCCGGCTGTCGTCGTCGACCGCATAGGCGATGATGCAGCCCGGCATGAAGACCGCGACCATGTCCGTGGCGTGCTCGATGTCGGGAATGGCGAGCTCGGAGAACAGCGTGCTGGCATGCGCGCCGCGGAACACCGCCTCAAGGAGAGCGGGCCCCGCAGCGCGGAGAAGCTCCCGCGGCGCCGGCGGGCTGGCGACAATCCCGACAACGGCGGGACTGTCGCCCCGCTCTGCGCCGTAGAGGACCGCGTCGGGCTGGAGGGTGCGAGCCTCCTCCTCGCCGGTCTCCGGGTTCACGAACGCCACCACCACCCGCTCATGCCCTGGAATGCCAGGACCCGCCCTCGCAGGCACTGATGCGGCCCTGCCGCACCAGGGCGAGGGGGCGGACGGGGGGCCCGGTGTGCGAGAACAGCCTGTCGAAGTGCGGCCGTTGCGCAAGGGCATGCGCCGGCAGCACGAGGCGGAGCTGCAGGGTGTGGGGGATCCGGATCATCGGCTTTGCCTCCGTCAATGCGGGCCTGCGGGGGCCGCTGTCTTCGATTTCGATACCCGATGGCCCTGGCCGTCGCGCACACTCCGCACGCAACAGCCTCAGGCGTGGCGTGCCTTCCAGGCCTTGCTCACGTCCGGCGGCAGCAGCCTGAAATGCCTGGCGATGACGCGCTCGAAGTAGCCCAGGATCTCTTGGAAGTCCCGGCAGGCCGCGTCGACGCGGGCCTGGAGCGCAAGCGTCTGGTGCGCGGTCTCGGGAGCGGGCACATAGACGGTGCCGAGAAAGCGATCCCGCTCCCCAGGCGGAAGCGGAAAGTCCTCGCCCGACGCATGGTCGTGGGCATCGATCGCATCGTGAAGCTGCATCTCGCTGTCGATGGCATAGCGGATGATACAGCTTGGCATCACGAAGGCGGCCATCTCGGTGGGGTTGTCGAGGTCGGGGATCGAGAGGCCGGCAAGAAGACCGGACGAAGGCCGGCCCAGCAGCGAGGCCTTGAGCAGCGCCGCGCCCGCGTCCTGGAGCAGCGCCGGGGGAGCCGGGGCAAGCCAGGGACTCCGATCTCGGGGTCCTCGCGGAAGCTCCTGTTGCCGTTGAGGATCTCCTCGTCGTCGAGCAGGCGCACGGAAACCGCCCTCGGGCAGCCGGACCGCCACCACGACCTGTTCCGGCCCGCGGCCCAGGAGGTCCGTTCCTGCGGGTCGACCAGGCCCTGACGCATCAGCGCCAGGCGGTAGGCTCGGGGTCGTTCTACTCCCCGTGGGTCGCGGCCCTGCATGCGCGCGACTTCGCCTCCATACAAGGCTGAAGGCATCGCGTCTACGTCGAGAGGCGGGTCGAGAAAGCTCATGGGGCGCTCCTTCAGCGGCCGAGGGGCAGGCGGCGCTCCACGAGGCGGGCCATGACCGAGGCGCCGACGGGGAGGATGCCGTCGTCGAGCACGAAGGCCGGGTTGTGGAGCGGCACGGAGCCGGCGTGTCCGACGCGGATATAGGCGCCGGGGACGGTCTTCAGCATGTCGGCGAAGTCCTCGCTGCCAGTGACCGGCTCGCCGCCGAGGGTGACGTTGCCCTCGCCGACGATCTCGGCGGCGGCGGCGGCGAATTCGGCGCTGAGGTCGGGATCGTTCATCAGCACGTCGAAGATGTTGCGGATGTCGACCTCGATCTCGACGCCGTAGGCGGTGGCGAGGCCGGCGCAGAGGGTGCGGAGGCGCTCGGCCGCCATGCCGGAGACGGCGTCGTCGAAGTAGCGGATGGTGCCGGCGAGCGTAGCGGTGGCGGGTACGACGTTGTAGGCGCTGCCGGCGTGGAGCCTGGTCACCGAGACGACCAGCGCCTCGATCGGCGGGGCGTTGCGGCTGACGATGGTCTGGATCTGGCCGACGAGGGCCGCGGCGATCACGATCGGGTCGCGCGACTGGTGCGGCATGGCGGCGTGGCTGCCGGTGCCGCGCACGGTGATGTCGAAGAAGTGGGCGCCTGCCATGGCGGGGCCGGGGGTGACCGTGGCCCGGCCGGGCTCGGCGGTCGGGTCGTTGTGGAGGCCGTAGATCTCGTCGCAGGGAAAGCGCTCGAAGAGGCCGTCGGCGAGCATGGCCCGCGCGCCGCCGAGGCCTTCCTCGGCAGGCTGGAAGACGACGATCGCGGTGCCGTCGAAGTCCCGGGTCTCGGCGAGGTAGCGGGCGGCGCCGAGCAGCATAGTCGTGTGGCCGTCGTGGCCGCAGGCGTGCATCCGGCCGGGGTTCTTGGATGCGTAGGGGACGCCGCTCGCCTCCTCGATCGGCAGCGCGTCCATGTCGGCGCGCAGCCCGATGCGACGGTTGCCGCGGCCCTTCCCGTGGATCAGGCCGACGACGCCGGTGCCACCGATACCCTCGTGCACCTCGTCGACGCCGTAGGCGCGGAGCTGCGCCGCAACGATTGCGGCCGTACGGGTCTCCTCGAAGCCGAGTTCGGGGTGCGCGTGCAGGTCATGGCGGATGGCGGTGAGCTCGTCGGCGAAGTCCGCGATGCGGGGCAGGATGGACATTGGCTTTCCTTCTTGTTTCAGGCTGGAGGCGCGCTCGGTGGCCGCGAAGACGAGGAAGGCGACCGGATCGGTGTCGGCGATCCGGGAGGATGTCTCTTCGACCCTCGGCCGCGCGCTGCCGCGAAGGGCAGGGACTTCGAGGCATGCGCGGGAAAGGTCACTGCCGATTATGATCGGTGGCGTCGTGTGGCTCCTGTCCCCGTCGTGCGGGCTTTAGCCGCCCATGTCCGCTATGAACGCGCCGCAGAGGAGAGCGCCAATGTCCAAATCACCATCCCACTCGAGGTCCTGTTCTACGCGAGCCTGACCGCAGAAGAGCTCAACCTGGTCATCAACGCGGCTGCAATTGGCGACGTCGCGCCCCTGCTGGCGTCGTTCAAGCCGAAGGTCGTTCGCACCGATGAGAAGACGCCGCCGTTCCGGACCATCCGCGAAGCCTGATCCCCATCAGACGTCGGAGTCAGCGAGGTCCGCTCTCACCGGCGGGCCTCTGCGATTCGGTAGCCTGGGATCCATGCCGACCCGTCGAGCCGCGTAACACCCTGCGTAACAGATCCGCCAGCCCGCCCGACACAACCAGTCGCTTTTAGGAAGAGTTTTCCCCACAAGCCCTTGCGGACCTTCACAAATCCTCAATTGCTTTCGTGCGATGAAGAGGGCAGAATGGCGCACCCGACAGGATTCGAACCTGTGACCTCTGCCTTCGGAGGGCAGCACTCTATCCAGCTGAGCTACGGGTGCCTGAAGCCCTCTATAAGGCCGGCAGCCGGCGGCTGCAACGCGG
>SKOX01000087.1 GCA_007119835.1 Paracoccaceae bacterium | reverse complement strand
TCCTCTCCGCGGAAGGCGGTGGGCGGCGGCATCACCTCCGTCATCACGGCGTAGATGGTCAGGATGACGATCAGGACCGGAATGTTGCGGAAGACCTCGACATAGGCGGACATGACCTTGGACACGAGCCAGTTCGTCGAGAGGCGCAGGATGCCGGCGATCACGCCGATGATGGTGGCGGCGATGCAGCCGAGAAAGGCAATCAGCAGCGTGTTGAGCACGCCGACGAGCGCGGCGCGGCCGTGGGTGCTGCGGCTGTCGTATTCGATTATGCGCTGGTTGATGTCGAAGCCGGCGGGCTGCCACAGGAAGCGATAGGAGAAGGTCTGGCCCTGCGCGGCGAGGTTGGCCATCGCGTTCGACAGCAGCCAGCCGATCGCGAGCAGGAAGAGCAGGAACGCGATGACCTGGATCGTCACAGATCGGTAGCGCGTGTCGCTGATCAGCATGGAGAGGCGGAAGCCCCGCCCGCCCGGATCCGAGATCACCGCCATGGGCTTGTCCTCGCGTGTACCCCGAGGTCGGCGCGGCGAGGCGTTCGCTCCGCCACGACCCCCCCGGGCTCAGCTTCGCGGCCGGAGCGGCGGAGGCGCCCTGCCTCCGCCGCAGCCCGGATCAACGGAAGGGCATCGGGTAGTGCAGCCCGCCCTCGGTCCAGAGCGCGTTGAGGCCCCGATCGAGGCCGAGGGGCGCCAGGTGACGCTCGAAGCTCTCGCCGTAGTTGCCGACGGCCTCGATCGCCATCACCGCCCACTCGTTGTCGAGACCGAGCATCCTCCCGAACTCGCCCTCGATGCCAAGTACGCGGTTGATGTCGGGGCTGCCGGTGTCGTCGCTCTCGGCGAGCTCGCGCACGTTCTCCTGGGTGACGCCCTTCTCCTCGGCGGCCATGAGCGCGAAGAGGACCCAGCGGTTGATGTCGGCCCAGTTGTCGTCGCCGTGGCGCACCAGCGGCCCGAGCGGCTCCTTGGAGATCACCTCGGGCAGGATCACGTGGGCCTGCGGGTCCTCGAAGGTCGCGCGCTGCGCAGCGAGGCCGGAGACGTCCGTGGTGTAGGTGTCGCAGGCGCCGGCGAGGTACTGCACCTGCCCCTCGGCGTTGGTCTCGATCGGCACCGGCTCGTAGCTCATGTCGTTGGCGCGGAAGAAGTCCGCGAGGTTGAGCTCGGTCGTGGTGCCGGTCTGGATGCAGACGGTGGCACCGTCGAGCTCCATCGCCGAGGTCACGCCAAGTTCGGCCGGCACCATGAAGCCCTGCCCATCGTAGTAGTTCACGCCGGTGAAGGTGAAGTTGAGGTCCACGTCGCGCGTGAAGGTCCAGGTCGTGTTGCGCGCCAGCACGTCGACCTCGCCCGAGGAGAGCGCCTCGAAGCGGGTGACGCCCGTCGTCGGCACGAACTCGACGGCATCGGGATCGCCGAGCACGGCCGCGGCGAGCGCGCGGCAGTAGTCGACGTCGAAGCCGACCCACCGCCCCTCCGCGTCCGGCGCCGCGAAGCCGACGAGGCCGGTATTGGCGCCGCAACGCACCTCGCCGCGGCTCTGTACCTCCTGCAGCGTCTGTGCGGCCGCGCCGCCAGCGCCAAGGATAAGGGCAAGGCCGGTACCAACAAGCAACTTGTTCTGCATAATCTTCCTTCCTGATGGACTTTCCGCGGCTGCCACATCCGCGGCGTCCGCTTGGTTCTGTTGCCAGGCATTCTGCCTATGCGCTCCATACTTTCTGCCTCAGTGGCCAAAGGTCAAGCAACACTTGCCACGCCGGGGCGCAGGCGACCGCTCGCGCGTTGATCATTCCGTGATCAGCCTGCCGATATGCGCGGCAGCCCTGATGTCACCGCTCGAGAAGGCGCAGGTAGCGTTCGGCGGCGAGGAAGGCCTCGCGCCGTGCCTCGGCCGCGGCGCGGGCTTCGGCGTCGACGCCCCACTGCTCCTCCTGCCAGTCCTCGTCAATGCGCGAGATGCGCCAGGCCGTCGACGCCTCGAGCGCCCCGCGCGAAACCGCGAGACCGAGCACGAGCGAGCCCGACAGCGAGACCAGTTCCGAGAGCCCCGTCAGCCGGAAGGGTCCCTCCTCGTCGACCGCCTGGCGCAGCGCGGCGAGACTCTCCTCCGGCTGAGGAGCGTGCATCACGCCCATCACGGCGATCAGCCGGGCGCCGAGAACCTCGGACGCCCATGCCAGCAGGGGATCCCATGCATGAAACTGCCGGAGACGGAGGCCCTCGGGATCCTCGGCGCGGTAGCAGAGCAGGTCGGTGCCGCCGTACGAGGCGATCGCCTCGGCGAGGGGGCGCGAATTCGGGACCACGCCGTCGATGCTCGTGTTCGCAGCCCGGGTGAGCGGCATCCGCTCCGGCCGGATCTCGCCCTCGACATCGTTCCACTCTGCCGCGATGCCTTCGGCGAGCGGTCGGGTCGGAACGCGGAGCGGCGCGCGCGCGGGGGTGGTGAGGGCCCGGGCATCGAGGCGCACGGCGAAGCCATCCTCCTCCTCGGCGACGACGGCCGACGTCCAGAAACGCTTGCGCGGCACAGCGATCATGCGCGTTCCTCCATCAGATCCTCGAGGGCAGCGGCGAGATCGCCGAAGTCGCGCACGAGGCGGTCGGCACCCGCGCGCGCGAGGCGTGCCTCGCTGTGGTAGCCCCAGGTCACGCCGATCGTGGAGAAGCCGGCGGTGCGCCCCATCACCACGTCGAACTCGGTGTCGCCGATCATCACCGCCCGAGCAGCGGCGCAGCCTGTCTCGGCGAGCGTCGCCTCGAGCATGGACGGGTGGGGTTTCGACGGGTGGTCGTCTGCCGTCTGCGCGGTGACGAAATAGCCTCCGAGATCGTGGGCGCTGAAGAGGTGATCGAGGCCTCGCCGCGACTTGCCCGTCGCGACGCCGAGCAAGGTCGCGGGCGCTGCCGCAAGCACGTCGAGCGCAGCGCGGGCGCCCGGGTAGAGCGGCGCGTTCGCCTCGCCGCCGTGCGCCACCCGTTCGGCCGCGAAATGTGCGCGATAAGCCGCGGTTATCTGGCCCCGCTCATGCTCCGGTATCTCCGGCGCCAGCGCGGCGATCGCGACGGGAAGCGACAGCCCGACGATGCCGAGGATCTCGGCGTCGGCCGGTGCGTCCCGGCCCGCCTCGGCAAAGGCAGCCCGCATCGCAGCCAGGATCAGCCGCTGGCTGTCGACAAGGGTGCCGTCGACGTCGAAGACCACGAGCCGGAGGGCTGTCACGGCACGGCTCCGAACGGATCGGCCGGCGCTGCGGCCGGATCCCAGCCCATCAGGTCCCAGGTCCGCGCCATGTGCTCGGGCATCGGAGCCACGAGCACGAGGCGCGCGCCGGTCCTCGGGTGTTCGATCGCAAGGGAGCGGGCGTGGAGGTGCAGCTTGCGGCTCGCACCGCCGCCCAGGGTCGGCTCGCGGCCCTCGAGGCCAAGGCCCGCGCCATACTTGCCGTCGCCGACGATGGGGTGGCCGATCGCCGCCATGTGCGCGCGCAACTGGTGCGTGCGGCCGGTGACCGGGCGCAGCGCGACCCAGGCCGCGCGCCGGGCGGCGGCGTCGAGCACCTGGTAGTCGGTCACCGCCCGCCGCGCGCCGGGCACCGAAGCGACTTCCTCCGGCGGCACGATCTGCATGCGCTCGCCCTCCCCCGCCGGCCCGTGACCCTGCGCCTTCACGAGCCCCGTGCGGATCGTGCCGGAGCGCGGCGACGGGCAGCCGGCGACCGCGGCCCAGTAGACCTTGTCGGCGTCGCGCGCCTGGAAGGCGCGCGCAAGGCCGGCCGCGGCCCGGGCGTGGCGCGCGAGGACGAGGACGCCGGAGGTGTCCCGGTCGAGCCTGTGGACCAGCCGGGGCTTCTCGTCGGCGCCGAATCGCAGCGCCTCGGCCAACCCGTCGACGTGACGCGTGGTGCCCGAGCCCCCCTGCACGGCGAGCCCCGGCGGCTTGTTGAGGGCGAGCACGTCGTCGTCGCGGTAGATCACCGTGCCCCGGATCAGGTCGATGTCGGCCTGCGGGATCGGGCGCGGCGCGGGCGCGGGCGCCTCGTCCTGGGGCATGGGGGGCAGGCGCACGGTCTGGCCGGGGCCGAGCCTAGTCGCCGGTTTCACACGGCCGCCGTCGACGCGGATCTCGCCCTTGCGACACATGCGCTCCACGCGGCCCTGCGTGACATGGGGAAACAGCCGGCGGAGCCAGCGGTCGAGCCGCTGGTCCGCTTCGTCGGGCGCCACCGTCACGTGCCGGACTGTGGTCAAAGGGGATCCCCTGCTCGCGACAGGCTGGACGCCATCGCTTCTGCCGCGCAGGTGTCGGCGCCGGGTCAGGATGTCAAGAGCGGGACATGGCGCCTCACCGTCAGGCGAGGCGTCGGGCTTCCTTGACCGCAGCCGGCGCCGCCGCAGGCCGGCGGAAGGCCACGACGCGGCCGTCGACGTCTGACCACGCGACCGCCGCGGCAGCATCCGTCGCCGTCGGCAGGCCATGCACGCTCCAGCCGCCATAGCGCCGGGCCGAGATCGCCTCCAGCGCCGTGATCCGGATGCCGCCGTGCCGGTCGTCCGCCAGGATCCGCGCCACGAGCGGCAGGATCACGTCGGCGGGACCCTCGACCACTTGCTGCACCCGCCAGCCCTCAAGACGCATCTCGCCGGTCACGCCCCGTGCAACATTGTCGCGCCAGACCTGGCCTGCGAGCCGCTCGATCATCCGTCTGTCGTCGCTGCTGAGCAGCGAATCGAAGGCGAATGCGACGAGCGGCGTCTGCGTGGCGACTCGCGACATGATTGTGAAACCCCCACCTGAAACCATGCCAAATCAACCGGAACGAAAAGGTGTGTCAAGAAGGCAGTCGAAGAAAATCGAGCTGCGAGTAGTCATGAAGTCCTGAGCCTGTGCGACAGCTCGAAAATGAACGCCGGAGCCGGTGGCCTCTGGAGCGGCGTGGGCTGGCAGTCGGGAAGCTGAAAGAGCCGCCAGTCGGGGAAACGTCGGGACCGGGCATGCTCCTCGCTGAGGATGCGCAGGCAGCGATGCCGAGGGTCCGTGATGATGACCTCCATGACATCGAGCAGTGGCCCCTGCTCCCCCTCCATGACGCCGTAGAAATATGGCGCCTGCGCGATCAGGAGGCCTGTGATTCCGGCCTCGGCGTTCCGCCGCACTGCCACCGCCTCGAGCTCCCGCAGGATCGTCGGAGAGATGGGAAGCGTCGCATGGCTCACGTAGACGAGCCGTAACAGACACGCCGCATCGTCCGAGCCCGGAAAATCCGTTGGGTCTTCCTCCACGGTGCCTCCGCTTGGCGAAAGGTCACTCCGTTTCGCCGGCCCCGAGACTGTCCCGCAATCGCGATAGCCGCACAAGGGCTTCCTTGAGCTCGGCTTCCCGGCCCCGACCCTTTGGCACATAGAAGCTCTCACGAGGCATTCCAGCCGGGAAGTAATCCTGCCCCGAAAAGCCTTCTTCGGTCTCGTGGTCATAGACATAGCCCGCGCCGTAGCCCTGCTCGCGCATCAGCCGCGTCGGCGCGTTGAGGATGTGATTCGGCGGCGGCCGCGAGCCGGTCCTGCGCGCAGCCCTCCGCGCAGCCGAGAGCGCCTGATAGGCGGCGTTCGACTTCGGCGCGAGCGCGAGGTAGAGCACGGCCTGCGCGAGCGCGAGTTCGCCCTCCGGCGAGCCGAGCCGCTCGTAGGTCTGCCACGCCCCGAGGCAGAATGCCTGCGCGTCGGGATCGGCGAGCCCGATGTCCTCGATCGCCATCCGCGTGATCCGGCGCGCGAGATAGCGCGGGTCCTCGCCGCCCTCGAGCATCCGGGCGAACCAGTAGAGCGCGGCGTCGGGGTCGGAGCCGCGCACCGCCTTGTGGAGCGCAGAGATGAGGTTGTAGTGGCCCTCGCCCGCCTTGTCGTAGAGCGCCGCCCGCCGTGTCACCCGCGCATCGAGGGCCGCCGGGTCGAGCGGAGGACCATCGTGATCCGCGACCTGCTCGACGAGGTTCAGCGCGGCACGGCCGTCGCCGTCGGCAAGCGTGATCAGACGGGCGCGCGCCTCCGGCGTGAGCGGCAGAGGCCGGGCCAGCTCGGCCTCCGCCCGGTCGACGAGCTGGGCCAAGGCCGCGTTGTCGAGGCGGTGGAGCACGAGAACCTGGGCGCGCGACAGGAGCGCCGCGTTGAGCTCGAAGGACGGGTTCTCGGTGGTGGCGCCGACCAGCACCACCGTGCCGTCCTCCATGTACGGGAGGAAGCCGTCCTGCTGCGCCTTGTTGAAGCGGTGGATCTCGTCGACGAAGAGCAGCGTGCCGCGGCCGTTCGCATGCCGCAGGCGGGCCGCCTCGAAGATCTTCTTCAGTTCGGCGACGCCGGTGAAGATCGCGCTGATCTGGACGAAGGCGAGATCGGTCTCGGCAGCGAGGAGGCGGGCGATCGTCGTCTTGCCGACGCCGGGCGGCCCCCAGAGCACGATGGACGACGGCCGGCCCGACGCGATCATTCGGCCGAGCGGGCCCTCGGGACCGAGAACATGGTCCTGCCCCACCACGTCGCCGAGGCGGCGGGGCCGGAGGCGGTCGGCAAGCGGGCGCGGACCCTCGCGCCGGGGCATACCCGGCGCCGGCGCGGGATCAGGACGGGAGTCGAACAGATCGGCCATCGGAAGAGGATAATCACCCACGTCCCGCGCCGGAAGAGCGGGGCGCCCTCTGCAACCCCGGCAGGACGGGCGGCAGGAAAATGCTCAGAAGAAAAACGGCCGCCCTGGCAGGCGGCCGTCAGCGACAGGCGAGACTCGCGGCGGCTCAGTCCTCCGCGCCCTCAGCCTCCTCGGCGACCACGCGGGCGCGGTCGCCGGCGCCCTTGGCATCAGGATCGCGGTCGACAAGCTCGATGATCGCCATCGGCGCCATGTCACCGTAGCGGAAGCCGGCCTTCAGAACCCGGGTGTAGCCACCCTGACGCTCCTTGTAGCGCTGCGCGAGGGTCTCGAAGAGCTTCTTGACCGCATCGTCCTGCTTCAGCTGCGCGGCGGCGAGACGGCGGGCGTGAAGGTCGCCCTTCTTGCCGAGGGTGATGAGCTTGTCGGCGATGCGCTTCAGCTCCTTGGCCTTCGGCAGCGTCGTCTTGATCTGCTCGTGCTCGATGAGCGAACAGGACATGTTGGCGAACATCGCCTTCCGATGCTCGGCGGTCCGGTTCAGCTTGCGGTAGCCGTGTCCGTGGCGCATGAGGTCACTCCTATTATGCTTTGTCCGGCGGCCCTTGCCGTGGGGCCGCCTCCTTGGGGCGGGATTGCCCGGGTATGCCGAGGATCAGAAGCTGTCCTCGTACTTCTTGGCCAGCTCGTCGATGTTCTCCGGCGGCCAGTCGACAAGCTCCATGCCGAGATGCAGCCCCATGCCGGACAGCACCTCCTTGATCTCGTTCAACGACTTGCGGCCGAAGTTCGGCGTGCGCAGCATCTCGGCCTCGGTCTTCTGGATGAGGTCGCCGATGTAGACGATGTTGTCGTTCTTCAGGCAGTTCGCCGAGCGGACGGAAAGCTCCAGCTCGTCGACCTTCTTGAGCAGGATCGGATTGAACTCGAGATCCTCGTCGACGTCGGCACGCAAGCCGTGGTCGGGCTCCTCGAAGTTCACGAAGACCGAGAGCTGGTCCTGGAGGATGCGCGCCGCATAGGCGATGGCGTCCTCGGGCTTCAGCGAGCCGTCGGTTTCCACGCTGAGGGTGAGCTTGTCGTAGTCGAGGACCTGGCCTTCGCGCGTCGGCTCGACCTTGTAGGACACCTTGCGGATCGGCGAGAACAGCGCGTCGACCGAGACGAGGCCGATCGGCGCGTCCTCGGGCCTGTTCTTGTCGGCCGGGACGTAGCCCTTGCCTTGCTCGACGGTCAGCTCCATGTGCACCGCCGCGCCTTCGTCGAGATGACAGATGACATGGTCGCGGTTCAGGATCTCGATGCCAGCAGACGTCGAGATGTCGCCGGCGGTCACGACGCCCGGACCCGACGCACGGATCTCCAGGCGCTTTGGTCCCTCGACCTCCATCTTGATGGCCACGCCCTTGAGGTTCAGGACGATGTCCGTCACGTCCTCGCGGACGCCGGGCACCGAGGAGAACTCGTGGAGGACGTTGACGATCTGCACCGAGGTGATCGCGGCCCCCTGGAGCGAGGACAGCAGCACGCGGCGCAGGGCATTGCCGAGCGTCAGGCCGAAACCGCGCTCGAGCGGCTCGGCCACGGCGGTCGCCGTGCGAGCAGGGTTCGGCCCGGGTCGGATGTCGAGAGCGACGGGCCGGATCAACTCCTGCCAGTTCTTGTGGATCATGTGAGAGGTCCTCCATTCCAGCTCCCGTCCGGATCCGGCGGTCGGGAGCACCCGAGGGTCAGTCTCTGAAACGCATGGCGCCCGCCGCGAGGGGCGGGCACCGACGGTCGTGGCCGAAGGCTCAGACGCGCCGCCGTTTCGGCGGGCGGCAGCCGTTGTGGGCAATTGGCGTCACATCACGGATGGCACTGATCTGGAACCCGACGGCGCTGAGCGCCCTGAGTGCGCTCTCGCGACCCGAGCCGGGACCCTGCACCTCGACCTCGAGCGTGCGAACGCCATGCTCCTGCGCCTTGCGACCGGCATCCTCAGCGGCCATCTGCGCCGCGTAGGGCGTGGACTTCCGCGAGCCCTTGAAGCCCATCGTGCCGGCCGAAGACCAGGAAATGGCGTTGCCCTGGGCGTCAGCGATCAGGATCTTCGTGTTGTTGAAGCTCGCGTTGACGTGCGCGACGCCGGTCGAGATGTTCTTGCGTTCCTTGCGCTTGAGGCGCGACTTGTCACGGGCCATGCCGGTATCTCCTTACTTCTTCTTGCCGGCGATCGGCTTCGCTGGGCCCTTGCGGGTGCGCGCATTGGTGTGGGTGCGCTGCCCGCGGACCGGAAGGTTGCGGCGGTGGCGGAGGCCGCGGTAGGCACCGAGGTCCATCAGCCGCTTGATGTTCATCTGAACTTCGCGCCGGAGGTCGCCCTCGACCTGCAGGTTGGCGTCGATGTATTCACGGATGCGCAGAACCTCTGCGTCCGACAGCTCGTTCAACCGGCGGCTCTGGTCCACGCCCACGGCCTCGCAGACCTGTTTGGCCGCCGACTGGCCGATGCCATGGATGTAGGTCAGGGCGATCACCGCCCGCTTGTTTGTGGGGATGTTGACCCCGGCTATCCGCGCCACGCCTCTAGCTCCGTCTCTCTGCGGCCCGCCGCGGGGCCAGTCCAAACTCTCTGCCCGCGATCCCGCGGGATCGTCCCACAGGTCGGGGCCGCAATGGCCCCGCGCCCGCTCCGGTGTCGAAGGAAACGACTCTCTCTGCCCGAGAGAGCGCGGAGTATAGGAACCGCGCCTCCGGCGTCAACCCCCACTGGCTACCCCGCCAGGGCAATCGGGTGAGTGAACTGGTGACAAGCGGCTGAAAGGGTGAATCTGTCGAAGTCCTCTTGATCTGAGGAGGACGGTTTCGATGGGCCTGGATCCGAGCGGTTGCGAAGCGGTT
>SKOX01000265.1 GCA_007119835.1 Paracoccaceae bacterium | reverse complement strand
GCAGTTCCTCGACCTCGATCCAGTCCGCCGGCGTCAGCGCAAGCTCCTCGGCATCCGCGATGGCCGCCTCGACACGGATCTCGCGTGTCTCGGGGTCGAAGATGATCTTCACGTCATGTGTTGGCTGTGCTGACACGCCGACGACCAGGATGGGCCAGATGGCCGCCGCGACGGCGCAAGCCGGCGCGTCATTCGGGAAACGGTTCACAACCAGGCCCTCGCTCGGTGGGAATTGCTGTCGGCCACCAACGCTTGCGGCAAAAGGTGGTCGTCGCCGCTGAGCCATCGCTCTTCTGGGAACTCTTCTGGCGCCATCATAGGCTGGCACGATAGCACACCCTCCGGACCGAGACGCAATCGGGAAGAGCCTGCGTCGTTGCGGTGCGGCGGCATGGAGCCGGGAGCCTTCACGAGGCGCGCTCGACGTGCGGCGGCATGCCGACCAGGCTGATGACCAGCGTATCGCGGGCGAGGCCGGCCGGTGCCTGCCGCCCGCCGCAGCGGGGCATGCTGCGCCGCGGGACGCCGCAGCAAGTTCTTGTCGGCGCGTCTGCCTCAGCCGCGGCCGCGATAGGGCGCGACGCTCTGATCGGGCAGCCAGACGCCCTCCGGCAGGCTTCCGTCCTGCCAGAAGATGTCGATCGGGATGCCGCCGCGGGGATACCAGTAACCGCCGATCCGGAACCAGCGTGGCGCCAGAAGCCCGATCAGGCGCTTGCCGATCGCCACCGTGCAGTCCTCGTGGAAGGCGCCGTGGTTCCGGAACGACGTGAGGTAGAGCTTCAGCGACTTCGACTCGACGAGCCAGGCGTCCGGCACGTAGTCGATGACCAGATGCGCGAAGTCCGGCTGGCCGGTCACCGAGCAGATCGAGGTGAACTCGGGCGCGGAGAAGCGGATGAGGTAGTCGGCATCAGGGTGCGGGTTCGAAACACGCTCGAGCACCGCCTGCTCGGGCGAGGCTGCGGAACCCGCGGACTGGCCGAGCTGGGACAGGGGCGTGTCGGTCATGCCGTCACCCCCGCAGGCGTGAAGCCCATGCGCGCGTCGCGCCGACGCAGAAGGGCGATGAAGGGGATCGCCGCGAGGACCATCCAGCCCTTTCCGATCGCCTGTCCCCAGAAGCAGGCGAGATCGCCGAACGCGAGGTAGAGGAAGAGGGCGGAGTCGACCGCGATGCCGACGATGCTCGACAGCACGACCGCGGCGACCAGGCCATGCTTCTGGAGCGGCGTGAAGACGGCCATGTCGGCGGCCTCCGAGAACAGGAAGGCCGCGACCGAGGCCACGACGAGCGCGGGCGGCGCCACGAACCAGGAGATCGCGCCGCCGATGAGGATGGCGCCTGCTCCCCAGCCGAGGCCGAGGCGGCGCTGGACGAGGTCGCGCATCACGAGCGCGAGGCCGACCATGAGGACGCCGCTCGGCGCGGCGAGGCCGGGGGCAACCGGAACGAGGCAGGGCCCGCCCGGCACGCATTCCGTGCCGACATTGCCGATCATCCAGTTCGCGGCGGGGATGGAGGCCGCAAAGGCGGCCAGGAACAGGAATCCTTCCGACCGTCAGGTGTCGAGATGCATGATGCTTCCTTCCGTGCGGACAGGCTGAGCATACCTGCGCGGCGGCGGAGCTTCGCGGCATCACGGGAAACGGCAAGCAGCGGCTCGCGCGGATGCGGGCCACGGACGATCACGCTGTCGTTCCGGACGGCATTCAGAAGCGGAACTCGTACTGCACCGCGATGCGCGTGTCGTCGAGGCCGTTCATCCTCATCCGATACCGCAGGGTCTCTTCCGGAGGCAGGGCTGAGGCGGCAAGGCGGCAATTGACGCGCTGAACGCCGCCGATGTCGCCGTAATCCGCCGTGCAGGTGCGCTCGGTGAGCGTGGATCCGAGCGTTGTCGAAACGGTCAGCGACAGGTCCGACGTCTGCGAGATGCTGGTGGAATAGGCAAAGCCGATCCTGAAGCCCGGGCTTATGCGGTACTTCTCGCCGCTTTCGCCCGTTGTCAGGCCCCAGATAAGGCCGAGATCGTCGCTTAGCCGCGTGAGAAAATCGACCTGAAGGTCGGTCCACTGGCTGCCGTACCACTCCCGGAAGCTGACCATGCTGCCATCCGTCAGCTCGAAGCCGCCCCTGCTCGCGGCCCGCACCGCCGCGGATCGCGCCGTGCCCTGCCGGATGTCGAGAAGGTCGGTGGACTCGAAGAACCCCTGGGCAGTCGCGGCGCTCGCGGCAAGGGCGACGGCAAGAGCCGGCAGACCTCCGCAGGCCGCGGGAATACCGGACCGGGCGAGGCTGCGGGCGCCCGCAACGGCCCGCGACCATGCTGGTGCATTTCGCCGATCCCGGTTGATATGCATGCCCGATCCGCCCCGCCGGAAAGGCGCGCAGGATAGCCTTCCGACGTTGTCGAAGACTGAACGGCGGACCCACGCGGCCAGGGCACGCACTGCGCCCCGGCTCCTCGGCCGTCGGTGCGCGCGCTTCCACGCCAAGCAGGCTGGCCGCACTCTGCTGCCAGGTGGCGCAGGGGGATGACCATGGGAAGATCCTGGATGGCGCTGGCGGCGGCGATGGTCGTGCTGCCGGCGATGGCGGGCGCGGGGGAACCGCCGGGGCGCGAACAGATCCGCATGCTCGCGGGCTGCCACGCGGTGACCTACCACTTCCACGAGGATGGCGCGCACGATTACCTCAACCCGGAACTGCCGCCGGCCGTCGTCACCCGCGAGTACACCCACCTGGCCGAGGACGGGCCGGAGCGCATCGTCCTGCAGCACGCGATGATCGGCGAAGAAGGCCAGGCCATGCCGCATTGGCACGAGGAGTGGACGCACGGTGCCGGCGGCTGGACCCAGTCGGTCTACGGCCGTGGCCCGGGCGACCCCGAGCGGGAGCTGCGCTCGCGCTGCACGGCGCCGTGGTCGATGAACCGCTGGGCCTGCGACCTCGGCCCGTCGCCGAGGCCTTTCCGCGACAGCGGCGCGCCGTTCGGCTTCATGCGCGAGGACTACGCCGAGCTGGATCGGCAGACGGTCCTGCTCGTCACGCCCCACGGCTCCGTCCACGCCCAGGACAACCGGAAGCTGACGGAGGCCGGCGACCTGGTCAGCTACGAGCTCCGCTACATCATCTCGCGCCGCTTCGACGACGCGCGCTGCGACGAGATGGTCACCGACCGCAGCCTTCTCGAGGCGGTCGAATGACGGCAGCGCCCGCCGCGCTGCCGTCTCCGCAGACGTGCGGCACCCTCGCGGGGGCGCCGCACGCTCGGACAGGCGCCCGGAGCTACCGGATCGCGGCCGGCGCGAGCGCGCGGGCGATGCTCGCCTCGCCGCGGCCGTGGATGCCCATGTCGTAGTTCGCGATGGTGTCCGTCCGCGCCGTGCTGAGCAGCCGGTCGACGATCTGCGTCGGCGTCGCGCGGGTGAACTTGCTGCCGAGGACGGCCGAGTACCCGCTGACGACGGGGGCGGCGAAGGACGTGCCGTAGAGACCGGTCTTGTGGCCCTCGACGCCGACCACGAGAAACTGGTTCTGAACGGTCCTATCGCTGCCAGCGAAGTTCGAGTAGTCCGCCAGCGACGCGGGCCGCGACAGGCTGCCGTTCCGGTCGAGCGCGCCGACGAAGATCGTCGACTGGGTGCCGATCAGCGCCGCGTTCAGGTAGTCGAGGTTGCCGCGGGCGTTCGCCGCACCCACGGCGACCGCGTCGTTGCCGGCCGCCTTCGAGACGACGGCGCGACCGTCCCGGGCGTAGGTGATCAGCGAGGATTCCTGGGCGCTCCACTGGATCTGGCTGGGCGAGAACCCCGACGGCGCGAACATGCCGTAGCTCAGATTTGCCACGTTGAGGCCCCGGTTCAGCCGGACCCTGCTGCCGGACTGGAAGTCGTGCGACCGCATCGTGGCGCCCGGCGCGAGCATGCTGGCTTCCTGCCGCGTCCACTCGCCATGCCGGAGAAGCTGGGTGCCGAGCCCGAGATCGCCTTGGAAGCGCGACCCGCTCCGGAAGTCGTCGACGACCGTGATCGTGACGCCCCGGCCCGTGTAGCCCTGCCGCCAGGCGTCACCGATCTCGGGGCTCATCCAGGACTGGACGGTGAGCGAGGTTGCCTCTCGGCTGGTGCTGCGCTTCTCGAGGGTCTCGAGTTGGAAGGTCGGCTGATCGGCGAGAGCCGGCTGAGGGCCGGCCTGCAGGCCCAGGAACAGGGCGCAGAGCCCGATGAAGATCTTTCTGGTCGTCCGCATGTCGATCCCCCACGTGTCGCAGCGTCGGAATGTCAGGTCTGTGTCAGGTGACGCGGCTCTGCCTTCCCCCTCGTGGCGTTGCCGACACCTGATCGGCCGGCACTCGGAGGAACTCGGGCGACCGTCCTGGTCGCCCATCGAACCGGATGCGGGGGACGTTGGCGCGTGCGGATTGCCGAGGTGTTAAGGCGGCGGCGGTCCCGTAAGATCTTCCGGATTATTCTGCCCCTCGCCGGATGGCGCCGGAGCCGCGGATCGGCCGAAACGAGCCGGACGATCAAGTCTCCGACAGAAGGTCGCCCGCGGCAGGAGGTGCACTTGACCCTGCCGGCGGGCTCCCGAAGACTTCCGGGCGAAGATCTACATGGTGTCGATCGAGAAGGACGCCGCAGATGCGGAAACCCCTGCGCTGGACCGCCGCCCTGGCTTGCCTCGGCCTCATCGCGGCGGCCGGCGCAGCCTATGCTTTCCTGCACATGCAGCGCGAGGCGCCGTCGCCGCCTGTCGCCGGCGGAGCGGTCGACTGGACGGCCGCCCTTCTCGAGCTTGCCGACGAGGATTTCGCGCGGCTGCCGGAAGACTGGAGACTGGAGCTCCCGGACGACCACGGCGCACATCCGCACGCGCGCGCCGAGACCTGGACCGTTTCCGCGCACCTGCACGAGGCCGACGGCGCGGATCACGCGGTCCAGCTCGCGCTCTTCCGGATCGCGCTCGCCCGCCCCGATGCGCCGCAGGCGGCGTCCGCCTGGGTGCCGCGCGAACTTTACGCCGGTCAGCTCGCGCTTCTTCAGGGCGGAGAAGCGACGCCCGCGGTGGAGCGGCGGCTCAACCGAGGCGTTCTGGGGCTTGCCGGACACGATGCGGCGCGTGGGGAGATCTGGCTCGACGACTGGTCGATCGCGTACGGGCACGGAGACCGGGGCGCGCAGGTCACGCTCGCAGCCACGTCGGGCGAGATGATGCTGGACCTTGTTCTCACGCCCGAGAAGGAGGCCCTGGCATCCGCAGGCGAAGGCGCTGCCGCGCCCTTCCACGGCTACGCGATCACCCGGATGTCGGTCGAGGGCCACATCGGTCCCGCCGGCGACCGCCGGCCGGTCGCGGGGCTCGCCTGGCTCGACCACCTGTGGGGCGACGTGCCCCTTCCCGGCGGGCCGATCGTCTGGGACCGCCTTCAGCTCCAGCTTGACGACGGCAGCGACCTCGCCGTCGTGCGCTCCCGGCGGCGGGACGGCGGGGGAACCCCGACGCTCTCCGGTTTCGTCGTCGACGCCGCCGGCGTCGTGGATCCGATCGACGGCGCCTCGCTCGAGATGACGGCGACCCGAACATGGCCGCGAGGCCGCGACGGCGCCTTCCCGCTCGACTGGGTGCTCGTCTCGGACGACCTCAACCTGCAGGTGTCGGCGGTGACCGACGATCAGCGCCTCGATCTCGCCGAGCCGGTCTGGAGCGGTCTCGTCGCCGCTGAGGGCGCGTTCCGCGGCAGGCAGGTCTCCGGCTTCGGCACGCTGCAGCTCACGGGATACCGGATGCCATGACCAGTTCCAGCAAGCCGGGACGGCGCCCGCTCGTACCAGTCGTCTCGATGGCCCTGATCGCGCTGGTCGTGGCGGCCTGCGACGAGGAAGGCGACGCCGACGGGGCGCAGGACCGCTTCCGCTCCGAGGTAGGCCCGGTGCCGGAAACGCCGCAGCGGCCCGGCGATGCGCAGGCAGGCTACCGAGCTCTGGTGAACGAGCCCTACGTCAGCTGCGGGATGCCCTATTCGGCCTATCGACGCCTGACGCCCGAGACGGATCCTGCGGACCTTCTGCCGGGGCGCGAGGGGCGCAACGCCGAGCTGCCCTACCATCTCACCGCCCATACCAATGCCGACGGCGTCGAGGTCGTCTCGTCGAACTGCCTGCTCTGCCACGCCGCGCATTTCGACGGCGAGCTCGTCGTCGGCCTCGGCAACGAATTCCTCGATTTCACCACCGACCCGCGCGCGCTGGTCAACCAGTTGGGCGCGTATGTGCGCGGCGAAGGCGACACTGCCGCCTGGCAGCACTGGGCGGACCGTGTCGAGGGCATCGCGCCCTACGTGCAGACCTCCACGGTCGGCGCGAACCCGGCGACGAACCTGACCTGGGCGCTGATGGCGCATCGCGACCCGGCGACGCTGGCCTGGTCGAGCGAGCCGCTTCTGGAGCCGCCGCCGCGCGAGCCGCTGCCGGTGAGCGTACCGCCCTGGTGGCGCATGCAGAAGAAGCACGCGATGTTCTACACGACCATCGGCCGCGGCGACCACGGGCGCTTCATGCTGCTCGCCGCGATGCTCTGCGCCGACACGGTCGAGGAAGCCGAGGCGGCCGACAGCTACGCGGCGGACATCCGCGCCTTCATCGCGAGCCTCGAGCCTCCGGAGTATCCCTTCCCGATCGATGCCGCGCTGGCCGAAGAGGGCCGGCAGGTATTCGAGGCGACGTGCAGCAGCTGCCACGGCACCTACGGCGAGGCGCCGTCCTACCCGAACCTCGTCGTGGCGCTCGACGTCGTCGGCACCGACCCCGCCTACGCCACGGCGGCCACCGACGGCAGCCGCGACCGCTTCTACGAATGGGCGGCGCGCTCGCCCTACGGCGACGACGTGAGGCTCGCGCCGGCGGAAGGCTACATCGCCCCGCCGCTCGACGGCGTCTGGGCGACCGCGCCCTACCTGCACAACGGTTCGGTTCCGGACATCCGTTCGCTTCTCGACAGCCGCCTGCGGCCGACGTTCTGGCGCCATGAGCAGCCCCGCGATTACGACGCGACGATCCTCGGGTGGCGCTACGAGCGTCTGGAGCACGGCAAGGACCAGGCTGCCGACCGGGAAGAGCGGGCGCGCATCTACGACACGACGCGGCCCGGCTACGGCAACGGCGGCCATCTCTTCGGCGACGGCCTGACCGACGCGGAGAGAGACGCCGTGATCGAGTACCTCAAGACGCTCTGAGCGCGGCCACCGGAGGGGTCCGGGTCGGAGGCAATCCGCCAGGCCAGCCTGCGGGCGCCGGCCTCGCCCAGCGCCCCACCTCCTCCTCACCGGCGAGACCGGCACGGGCAAGGACGTGTGCGCCCGCCAAAGGAGCGCGACCGTCCACGCCTCGAGGTCAGCGCCGCTGGAGCGCAGAGCCGCCTCGTAGCCCGCCCTGACCGGCGCCTGCGCGTCCGGCGCGGGGTCGAGCCCAAGGAGCAGGATATGCGCCCGCCGCCAGTCGCCACAACCGGGCTCCCGCAATGCGCGGACGATGGCCGCCCGGTCGAGGCCCGGCCGGATCCCGCGCAGCCGCCCATAGGGCGCGCGCGCGATCTCCCCCATCTCCAGGTTCCGGACCGCTGGGACCGGATGATCATGCAGGGCGGCGAAGAAGGCGAACCGGGCCGAACCATCCGCATCCGCGCGCCACCGTGGCGCCTCGGCAAGGAGGGCGGCGATGACCGGCTGCAGCGCGTCCTTGCACGGGAGAGCCCGCTGCTACTCCCCGGCGGCATCCAGTACCAGGACGGCGTCCCGCCCTCCCGCCGCGCGGCGACTCGATCCCCGAGGCGCACCGCTTCCTCGTCACCGCGCACGACGCCTTCGCCTATTACGGGGAGGCCTACGGGATCGAGGTCATCGCGGTCCAGGGGATCAGCACGATGGCCGAGGCGAGCGTCGCCGACATCCGCGAGACGGTGGACGCCGTCGTCGAGACCGGGGTGCCGGCGATCTTCGTCGAGACGACGATCAACCCGCGCACCGTCCAGGCCGTGGCCGAGGCGGCGCGGCAGCGGGGTCACGCGGTGGAGATCGGCGGCGCGCTCTACTCCGACGCGCTCGGCGAGACGGGCTCGGTCGCCGACACCTATATCGGCATGATCTTCGCCAACACGCGCACCATCACCGAGGCCCCCGGCGGCGACCTGCCGCCCTTGCCCGCGGAACTCGCGGACTGGGCGGAGGAATGGGGCCTGCCCTCGGCGTGATCGCCGGCGGGCCCCGCCGCGCGCAGGCGGGGCCCGATCCAGTCGCTCGGACACGCGCCCCGCCGGCCGGAAGGCGGCGGGGCGCTGCGCCCGCCCCCCCACCTCTGCCGCGTGCCGCGTCCGCTACTCGCCGTTCGGCAGCACCACGATCTGCGCCACCATGCTCGGCAGGCGGAGGTCCGAGGCCATGCGGAAGATGCCCGGCTTGTCCGCCTCGAGCTCGACCTGCGTGATCTCGCCCCGGCGGACCTCGAACGCGATGCCGTAGCCCTCGATCTCCGTCGGGTGGCTGTCGCCGTTGATCCCGAAGAACTCGAGCAGCACCCGCTCGCCCTGGTTCACCACGATGGTCGACGGCAGCCAGTGGTAGCTCCGCGCGTACCATTCGTTGTCCTCGTTCGGCGGCTCGAGCCGGTAGCCGCCCATCGCGAAGAGATCCGCATGCCGGTCGAGCGTGTCGGGATAGGGCGTCCGGTCCGCGTCGCGGTACATCTGCATCTCGACGGCCGAGATGCTGATGACGCGGTCGAACTCGGCATGATCCAGGGTCTCGGCCACGGCCGGACCGGCCAGGGCTGCGGCGCAGGCGGCAGCGATCAGTCGTCGCAAGGTCTTCCTCCCGATTGTGGTTCGAACGCCAGCCGAGCCTCTCCAGCCGGCGGCGGCGCTCACCTTCTCCGCCCGCGCCCGGGTGTCAAACCCCGGATCGCGCCGCATCCGACCATGGTCGCAAGGGCCCTTCCCGGTTCGTCTCCGGTTGTCGATATGTCTTGCCTGCCGCGCGACCCGGCGGTAGAGAAACGTTACAGTATAACGTAACGCCGGGATCCCCATGACCGACACGCGCCTGCCCGTCACCGTCCTCTCCGGCTTTCTCGGCGCGGGCAAGACGACGCTCCTCAACCACGTCCTCGCCAACCGCGAGAGGCGGCGGGTCGCCGTCATCGTCAACGACATGTCCGAGGTCAACATCGACGCCGACCTCGTGCGCGCCGGCTCCGACATCGCCCGCACCGACGAGACGCTGGTCGAGATGTCGAACGGCTGCATCTGCTGCACCCTGCGCGAGGACCTGCTGACGGAGGTTCGCCGCCTCGCCGAGACCGGCCGCTTCGACGCGCTCCTGATCGAATCGACCGGCATCTCCGAGCCGCTGCCCGTCGCCGCCACCTTCGCCTTCCGCGACGAGGACGGCCGCAGCCTCGCCGACGTCGCGCGCCTCGACGCGATGGTGACGGTGGTGGACGCGGCCAACCTTCTTGCCGACTACGGCAGCGAGGACTTCCT
>SKOX01000412.1 GCA_007119835.1 Paracoccaceae bacterium | reverse complement strand
GCGCCGTCCTCGATCGCGCCGACCCCGTGCTCGAGCGCCGCGACGATCTCCGCGCCCGTCAGCCGCATCGTCGTCAGGGTGTTCTGGAACGGCAGCACCGTCAGCACGTCGCCCATCGTCACCGTGCCCGCCCCGAGCGAGGCCCTGAGCCCCCCGCCGTTCGCGAGCGCGATGGTCACCTCGGGATCGCCCACCCGCGCCAGCATCGCGTCGGCCACGAGATTGCCCATCTCGCACTCGCCCGACCGGCAGCTCTCCCGGCTGCCGTCGACCGGCGCGGCAAGCTCGGCCACCGGCGCGGCCTTCATCTCCTCGATCGGTCCGACGAGCTCCCGGATCCGGGCCTCGATCACCGGGTCGGGCTCCACCCCGGCCCCGACCTCCATCGTGTCGCCGGTGGCGGCGACCACCGCGCCGTCGGCCCCGAACTCGAGCTCGAGCTCGCCCAGGTAGCGCGAATAGGCATAGGCCTGCACGATCGGCACCGCCCGGCCCGAGGGACCCTCGACGAGGGTCGCGTAGTCGGGCGCGCCTTCCACGGTGTTGGAGAAGAGCGTGTGGCTGTGCCCGCCGATGATCGCCGAGATGCCGTCGACGCCGGCCGCGATCTCCCGGTCGCGCCGGAAGCCGACATGGGAGAGCACCAGGATCCGGTCGATCCCTTCGCCCCGGAGCCGGCCGACCGCCGCCCGCAGGTAGTCGATCTCGTCGTCGAAGTTCACGTTCGGCCCGGGAGAGGCGAGGATCGTCGTGTCGGGCGTCAGCACCGAGAGCACCGCCACCCGCTCGCCCTCGCGCTCCAGCACGACCAGCTCGTCGAGCTCGGCCGCCAGCGCCTCCGTCACCCCGACCCGGGTGTTGCCGGAGATCACCGGAAACGCCGCCGCCCGCACGAATTCCGCGAGCACGTCCGGCCCGTCGTCGAACTCGTGGTTGCCGAGCGCCATCGCGTCGAAGCCGATGGCGTTCATGAACTCGACCTCGGCCTGGCCGCGGTAGGTCGTGTAGAACAGCGAGCCCTGGAACTGGTCGCCGGCATCGAGCGTGATCACCGGCACCCCTTCGGCCTCGCGCGCCGCCCGCCGCTCGCGGATCAGGGTGGCGAGCCGTGCATAGCCGCCGAAACAGGTGCCGTCCGCCGCATCCTCCGGCGAGCAGGTGGTGTCGCGGGGGTTCACCTGCTCGACGCGGCTGTGCAGGTCGTTGATGTGAAGGACCGCGAGCCGGAAGCCCTCGCCCGACTGCGCCGAGGTCAGGCTGAACGCGCCGCTGCCGGTCAGCACCAGGCTGGTGCCGGCGACGGTCATGAAGCGGCGGCGGTCGAGGCCGGCGGTTCTGGCGGTGTCGGTCATCGTCGAGATCCTTGATCAGGGGCGGGTCGAGTGCGCGCCGGAGGCTGCCGCAAGAGCATGACACGCGCGTGACAGCGGCACAGGCGTCCCGCGATCCGGCGCATGGTGATGGTGCTGAACGCCCCGCGGTTGCACAAGCGCCGAAGCGAGGGGCGGACCCGATCAGGTCCGGATGAAGTCCGCCACCGCGGGCAGGGCCCGCAGCGCCTCGATGTCGTCCGGGGTGGGAAGCTGCGGCCGGTCGCGGTCGTCCGCCACGAGGCAGAGGAAGCCGAGCGGCGCGTCGCCCGCCCGGAACTGATGCCAGGTCATCGGCGGCACGTGGACGAGGTCGTTCCGGCCGATCGCGTGCACCCGATCGCCGACCAGCGCCCGGCCCGTGCCGCGGAGGACCAGCACGTTGTGGACATGGGCGTGCCGCTCGAGCGTCGTGTGGCCGGCGGGCTCCACCTCGAAGTACCGCCATTCCGCCGGCAGCGCGCCGGATGCTTCGAACAGCGTGTGGCGCGTGACCCCGCGATAGGGCCCCTCGCCGTCCTTGTAGGCGCGCACCGGGACGCCGTCCCAGCGGAAGTCGCGGCACGGCCGGTGGGTCATGCGGAACCGCTCCTCTCCCGCAGCGCGGCGTCGAGCGCGGCCCGGAAGGCGCGGGCGGCCACCTCCCGGTCCGGGTCGTGGCGGATCAGCGCGCCCCCGATCAGCAGCACGGTATCGGCCCCGAACGCGTCCACCATCTCGCCGATCCGCTCGAGCGACATGCCGCCCGCCGGCGCCGGCAGAGCCGCCGCGATCCGGCCGAGCGGCGCCCTGAGCGCCTCGGCGATGGCCACGCAGTCGGCGCGCCCGAAGGCGAACCGGCCGCCGGAATTGGGAAAGATCGAGATGTCGGCGCCGGCGAGGCGGAAGAACGTGCCGAGCAGGAGCGCAGGCGTCATCCCGTGGTCCGGGTCGTGCAGGAACGTGCCGGCGAAGCTCGGATGGGCGAGAACCACCATTCCGTGCCGCCGCGCCAGCCGCGGCACCGTCTCGAAGCCGGTGAGCAGCGGCGCGGTCATCACCGCGCGCACCCCGAGGCGCGCCGCGTATGCCACCTGCACCTCGACGGCCTCGGGCGCGCCCGCCACCATCGGCACGTAGAGGCAGCGCCCGCCGGTCTGGCGGTTGGCCTCCTCGATCGCCTCGTGACAGGCCTCGACCCGCTCCGCGAAGGGATGCATGCGCTGGTCGTGCAGCCCGTGGTCGTCCTTGACGATGTCGATGCCGCCGCGGGCATAGGCGCCGGCGAGGCCGGCGAGGATCGCCGTCGGCTGGCCGAGCGGCTTGATCGCCGTCGCGGTGATCGGCCGGTCGCGCACGCCGAGGAGCCGCCTGAGGCCGTCGATGCCGAACCCCGGGCCGGGCAGCCCCGCAAGCTGCCCCGGCGCAAGGTCGAGCCCGACGAGCCGGATGCCGGGGACAAGCGAGACGTTGCCGTAGACGAGGTTCAGCAGGCCGGCGAGGCTGCCGCCGGCAAGGTCGGCGCGATAGCTGATCGCGACCTCGAAACCGCCGTCCTGTCGCGCGTCGATCGTCTCGACGCGGCCAGGCACGCCGTCGGCCTTCACCGCTTCCGGGATGCAGTCGGCAGGCACCTCGACCGTCTGCTCGATCGCGATCTCCTCGGCAACCCGGTCGACGTCGGCGCCCGGGGGCAGCCGCAGCGCGTAGCGTGCTATGAAGCGATCGGCCTCGCGCGCCCGCGCCGCCAGGTCCTCGGATCGCGCTCGGACAGCGTCCCGCTCGTCAAGATCGTCGTCGCGCATCCAGCCTCTCCCCGCCGGGCCAGCCCCGCCTTACCGCGCGCGGCCCTGTCCGTCGAGGGTCGGGACGCTCGTTCCCTGCGGCAGTCACGCCACCATGGCCTGCGTCGACAGCAGGCTCTGGCAGGTTTTTCCCCGCGAGCACAACGGCCTAGCATCTTCAGTGGACGGACAGAGCCGCCAGGGGCCGCCGATGGCGGCCCCGGCGCGTCGTCAGCGCTTCGAGAACTGGAAGCTCCGGCGGGCCTTTGCCTTGCCGTACTTCTTGCGCTCGACCACCCGCGGGTCGCGGGTGAGGAAGCCAGCGGCCTTCAGCGCCGGCCGCAGGCCCGGCTCGTAGAGGGTGAGGGCCTTGGAGATGCCGTGCTTCACCGCGCCGGCCTGCCCCGAAAGCCCGCCGCCCTTGACGGTGCACATCACGTCGAACTCGCCGACGACGCCCGCGACCTGGAAGGGCTGGCCGATCACCATCTGCAGCACCGGCCGGGCGAAGTAGGTGCCCATGTCCTTGCCGTTGACCATGACCTTGCCGTTGCCCGGCTTGATCCAGACGCGGGCCACCGCGTCCTTCCGCTTGCCGGTGGCGTAGGAGCGGCCGAACTCGTCGCGCACGCGCTCGTAGCGGGGAGCCTCCTCGGCCTGTACCTCGCCGACCGCGCCGCGGAGCTCATCGAGGGACGAAAACTGCTCGGCCATGATCAGGCGCTCCGGGTGTTCTTGGGGTTCATCGCGGCGACGTCGAGAACCTCTGGGTTCTGGGCCGCGTGGGGATGCTCCGTTCCGGCATAGATGCGGAGGTTCGAGAGCTGGCGACGGGTCAGCGGCCCGCCGGGCATCATGCGCTGCACCGCCTTCTCGACGACCCGGTGGGGATGCTTGCCCTCGAGGATCTGCTTCGCGGTCCGGCTCTTGATGCCGCCCGGGTAGCCGGTGTGCCAGTAATAGGTCTTCTCGGCCCGCTTGTTGCCGGTCATCTGCACCTTCTCGGCGTTGATGACGATGACGTTGTCGCCCATGTCCATGTGCGGCGTGAACGTCGCCTTGTGCTTGCCGCGCAGGCGGGTGGCCACGATCGAGGCGAGGCGCCCGAGCACGACGCCCTCGGCGTCGATCACGATCCACTTCTTCTCGATGTCGGCCGGTTTGGCGGAGTAGGTCTTCATCGCGCTCGCTTCCATGCCCTCGACGCCGGCGGGGCTTTCCGCCGATCCGAAGCCGCCCTTCTACGCCTTTCGGCTGGCACGTCAACTCCAAAACGCCACCCTAAGACGTTCTATCCCAACGGGTTACAATAAAGGTGTCATTTTACCCCATTCCGGCGGGCTGCGGGCCCTCGACGATCCCGAGCAGCCGCAACACCGTATAAGCGACCGCCGCCGCCCCGATGGCCCAGAAGATCACCCGCAGCCGGCGCGGCCCGAAGAGAGCGCCGATCCCGGCGACGACGAGGAGCAGCGCCATCAGTCTGAGCATAGGCGGCACCATTCACGAGCAGGCGCGATTTGCCAAGGAAATGTGCGAACAAGCCGCTTGCTTTCGCCGTGGGCATTCCCTACTTGAGCGGCTCGCACGGTTGCCGACCCCAACCCCTGCGCGGGGGGCCGCTGAGGGAACCGCTGGGACTTCATCTACTGGTAGGGAGGGTAGCGTCATGCAGAACGCGAACCTGCTGCGACTGGGGATGGACCTGGAGACAGGCGCCCCGCATGGCCCCGAGAGTGGCGGAGCCGTGGTCCATGGCCTCTTCGCGCCCGAGCGCGAGGACCATTTCATCCGCAAGGACGGCAAGGTGTTCGCCGGCACGCACCTCATCATCGAGGTGGTCGGTGGCTCGGGCCTCGACGACGAGGAGCGCATCGAGCGCGCCTTCCGGGACTGCGTGGACACCTGCGGGGCAACGCTCCTGCACATCCACACCCACAAGTTCACGCCGCAGGGTGTGTCCGGGGTCGCCGTGCTCGCGGAGAGCCACATCTCGGTCCACACCTGGCCGGAGATCGGCTACGGCGCCTTCGACGTGTTCATGTGCGGCGATGCCGATCCCTGGCGCGCCGTCGAGGTGCTGCGCCGCGCCTTCGACGCAGACGAGGTGCGGGTGCGCGAACTGCTGCGCGGCGAAGGCCTGGTCACGCCGCCTGAAGCCTGATCGCTGGGCCGGCCCCCCCGAGGGGGCCGGGGCCGCCCCATCCGTCGGCACCCTCGCCGGCCGTCTCCAGACGAGGGAGATCCGAATGGCCGAAGACGCCTGGTCGCACGAGACGCTCTACCCCTATCATCGCCAGTCGCTCAGGATCGATCGGCTGCTCTACGACAGCAAGACCGAGCACCAGCGCATCCAGGTGTTCGAAAATGCGCGCTTCGGGCGCGTCCTCACGCTCGACGGGGTCGTCCAGACGACCGAAGGCGACGAGTTCATCTACCACGAGATGATGGCGCATGTGCCGATCCTCGCCCACGGCGCGGTGCGGCGCGTGCTCATCATCGGCGGCGGCGACGGCGGGATGGCCCGCGAGGTGCTGCGCCACCAGAGCGTCGAGCACGTCACGATGGTCGAGATCGACGCCGGCGTCGTCTCGTTCTGCCGCGAATACCTGCCGACCCTGTCCGACGGCGCGTTCGACGATCCGCGCCTGCGGCTCGTCATCGCCGACGGCGCCGCTTACGTGGCGGAAGCCGAAGAGAGCTTTGACGTCATCCTCGTCGATTCGACGGACCCGATCGGTCCCGGCGAAGTGCTCTTCACCGACACCTTCTACGGACGTGCCCGGGAGCGCCTCGCCGAAGGCGGCATCCTGGTCACCCAGAACGGCGTGCCGTTCCTGCAGCCCGACGAGCTGACCGGCACCCTCAGGGCAATGAGCGCGCTGTTTCGCGCCGCGACCTGCTACCTCGCCACGGTTCCGACCTATGCCGGCGGGCCCATGGCCTTCGGCTGGGGCACCGACGGCCCGGGGCGGCAGACGGACGTGGAGACACTCCGCACCCGCTATTCTGACGCGGGCCTTGCCTGCCGCTACTACACGCCGGAGGTGCATCTGGCGGCCTTCGCGCTGCCCGGCTACGTCCGGCAGCTGTTTCCGTGATAACAACCTCAAGTTGATTTTTCCGGGATGACTCGCTCGTGGTTAACCTCTCGTTAACCCTTCGGGCTGTATCCATTGCTTGTCCCGAGCAATCGGGCGCTGCTTGCAAAACCCCTCAGACCCCGCGTCTGGATCAAGCGCCCCCTCTTCCCCCCAAGAGGGGGCGCAAGATTTTTCGGGCCAGCGAAGATCCATCCCCGCCGCAGGCCCGCTCCCGGCGTCGCACGCGCTTGGAACATCCGCTCAGTCCGACGGCAGCACGGCCCCCGGATTGAGTATCCCGAACGGATCGAGCGCTTTCTTGATCGACCGCATCGCCGCGAGCTTTGCCGGATCGCCGTATCGCGCCAGATCCGCGATCTTGACGCGACCGATGCCGTGTTCGGCCGAGATCGAGCCGTCGAGTGTGTGCGCGAGGCCGTGCACGACCCCGATCACGCGGTCGCGCACGGCATCGTAATCACGCCGCGCGCGGCCGGGCGCCGGAAAGACGTTGTAGTGCAGGTTGCCGTCTCCGAGATGCCCGAAGCAGTTGACGCGAAGCCCCGGATCGATCGCCGCCAGGGCGATCCGGCCCCGCTCGACGAACTCGCCGATCTTCCCGGGCGGCACGGAGATGTCGTGGCTCGCCACGGCGCCGATCCGCCGGTTCGCCTCGGGGATCGATTCGCGGACGCGCCAGAATGCGGTGCGCTGCGCCTCGTTCTGCGCGACCAGCGCATCGCTGACGAGGTTCCGCTCGAACGCGCCCGCAAGCGCCACCTCCACCCGCTCGCCGAGCCCCGGCCCTGCCCCAGCCTCGATCAGAACGCTCCATTCCGGCGTGTCCGCAAGGGGCAGCGGCACCTCGGGCATGGTCTCGGCGAGGAAGGCCAGGCCCTGCGCGTGCATGATCTCGAAGGCGGAGACGGTCTCGCCGATCGCATCCCGCAGCCGCCCCAGAAGCTCGAGCGCATCGGTCGGACGCGCGACCGCGACCCAGGACGTCGCGGTCTCCACCGGCCGGGCGAAGAGGCGGAGGCTTGCGGCAGTGATGAGCCCGAGCGTACCCTCGGAGCCTATGAGCAGCCCCTTGATGTCGTAGCCGGTGTTGTCCTTGCGCAGGTGGCTGAGGCCGTTCAGCACCGAGCCGTCGGCCAGCACGGCCTCGACACCGAGGCAGAGATCGCGGGCGTTGCCGTAGCGCAGCACGCCTATGCCGCCGGCGTTCGTCGCGAGCAGGCCGCCGATCCGCGCCGAGCCTTCGGAGGCGAGCGAGAGCGGAAAGAGCCGTCCCGCAGCCTCGGCCGCCGCCTGGACGTCGAGGAGGATCGCGCCGGCGCCGGCGGTGAGCACGTTGTCGACCGGATCGACCTCAAGGACGCCCGAGAGCCGCTCGACGGAGATGACGACCGGCCGCGGCATGCCGAGGCTCACCTGTCCGCCCACAAGACCCGTCCCGCCGGCATAGGGGACGATCCCGACCCGCGCCTCGGCGCACAGGCGCACCGCGGCCGCAACGCCAGCCGTGTCTCGCGGCCGGAGCACGGCCGCCGCGACACCCGTGAGGCGGCCGCGGGGCTCCTCGAGGAAGCGCGGCTCCGGTTCCGCGACCCCGCCGGGACCGAGCGCCGCCTCCAGACGGCTGAGGAGGTCCGGGTCGGGCTCGCGAAGGTCAGTCAAGTTCCGCCCCTTGCTTCTCGTCCCGCCGATCCTCCCGCAGATGCGCGTAGAGGACGTGGTCGCGCCAGCGGCCGGCGATCTGAAGATAGGCAAGCGCCATGCCCTCGCGCACGAACCCGGCGCGTTCCAGCAGGCCGCGCGACGCCGCGTTCTCGGGCAGGCAGGCCGCTTCGATCCGGCCGAGATCGAGCCGGTCGTAGGCGTAGGCCCTGACCGCGAGGAGCGCCTCCAGCATGTAGCCCCTGCGCGCGTAGTCGGGCCCGATCCAGTAGCCGACATTGGCCATCTGCGCCGGTCCCCGGCGGATGTTGTCGAGCGTGATCGCGCCCATGAGCGCCTGATCCTCCCGCCGCACCAGGAAGAGCGACAGGGCCTTGCCCTCCTCCCGCGCGCGGTGCGCCCAGTAGACGCGGTTGCGGTAGGAGCGCCGGGAAAGGTAGTCCGGCGCATAGACCGGCTCCCAGGCGCGTAGAAATTCCTCGCCCGAGCGCCGGAGCTGGCTCCAGACCGCGTGGTCGGCCATCTCCGGCAGCCGGAGCGTCATGCGGTCCGTCTCGAGGGCGACGGGAGACGTCCGGCGGAAGAGCATGAAACTATGCAACAAGGCGGCGCGCGAGCTTGGCGCGATCCGGCGCAGAGCGCACCGGACCGAGCAGCGCGAGCGCCGGCCTCGATGCGCAGAGGCGGCCGGCGAACTCGCGGACATCGCCAAGGCCAACGGCATCGATCCGCTCCACCGTCTCGTCGACCGGCGGCACGCGATCCCAGATCGTCATGAGGCGGGCGTTGCGCTCGGCCCGCGCGGACGGGCTCTCGAGGCTCATCAGGAGGCCCGCGCGCATCTGGGCGCGCGCGCGGTCGACCTCCGGCCCCGACAGGTCTTCCGCGGCGCGGCGGAGCTCGTCGACCATGACTTCGGCAAACTGCCGGACGGCGCCGCTGCTCGTCCCGCCGTAGAACGTGATCGAACCGGTGTCGGCATAGGCGCTCGCCTGAGCGAACACCGTGTAGCAGAGGCCGCGCGCCTCCCGAAGCTCCTGAAAGAGGCGCGAGGACATGCCGCCGCCAAGCACCCCGGCATAGACCTGGGCGACATAGGCCGCATCGTCACGGGCATCCGGCGCCTCGAAGGCGAGCGCGACGTGGGCCTGTTCGAGCCGCTTCAGCACCCGCCGCTCGCCGCCGGCGAAATGCGCCGGATCGGCCGGCGGCACCGGCCGCGGCGCGAGATGCCCGAGATGCCGCTCCGCGAGCCGCAGGATCGTGTCGGGATCGATGGCGCCGGCGGCCGACAGCACGATCTGGTCGGGCGCGTAATGCTCCGTCACGAAGCGGGCGAGGTCGTCGCGGCAATAGACGCCGACGCGGTCGGCCGGGCCGAGGATGGCGCGGCCGAAGGGCTGGTCGGGGTAGGCCGTCTCCTGCAGCCAGTCGAAGATGATGTCGTCGGGCGTGTCGAGCGCCTGCCCGATCTCCTGCAGGATCACGCCGCGCTCGACCTCGATCTCCGGGTCGGGCATCGCCGGCTCGAGCACGATGTCGGCGAGGATCTCGAAGGCGAGCGGAACGTCGGCGCCGAGAACCCGGGCGTAGTAGGCGGTCATCTCGCGGCCGGTATAGGCGTTGATGTAGCCGCCGACATCCTCGATCTCCTCGGCGATCTG
>SKOX01000253.1 GCA_007119835.1 Paracoccaceae bacterium | reverse complement strand
GCTCCGATACCCGATGTCTCCGCGCCCGCGGCTCCTCCAATCTCGTCACTGTCCATCCAAGCACCTCCACCGGCTCATTAAGCCGTTCGAGGTGTCTCAGCGAACCCTGGGGCGGAGGACTCGACCGCGGCGGCGGCGCTGTCGCTCGCCGCGACGCTCGCGCCCGATCTCGGCGCCAGGGGGCCCGGAGTTTGCAACTCCGCCCCATCGACCAGGACCGCCGGCCTCGTCGGCCGACTGGAGGGGCGGCAACTCTTCGACGACCAGACGATCGCGGCGCTGCGCCGGCTCCGCGCGGAGATCGAGGCGGGGGTCGAGCGCGAGACTAAACTGGCCGTCAGCTGGGCTCCGGTCCGATATTATCGGCGGGGCGGAGGACTACGAGCCGGTGGCCGTTCGTAGGCGGACGCCGGAAGGTGACGCCCTCGCCGAGGTCGGCGCTCGCCTCGATCGGCTCGTCATGCTGATCGAACGGACGCGGACGCTGCTCGCCGCAGAGCGCGCGATCGGCCGGCGCCGGTGATGCCATGCCGGGCCCGCCCCGTCGCCGGGCGGCCTTGCAGAGACCGAGCCCGCCAAACCTTCACAGGAGATCGCCATGCGAGACGGCAAGGGCCGCCTTCATCCAGAACGGCAGCGCCGGTTCGACCGCGCCTTCCGCGAGATCGAGCGACACTCGCTGCTGCGGTCGGGCCGCTTCTACGGCCTGAGCGGGGCGGACTGTGCACCGCGTCGGGTCACCGCGCCGAGCGCCATGAAGCTCATCACCGCCTGCCGGACCGCCCGATCGTCGAGACCCGGATCGACCTCGTTGATGATCCGGATGCGCCGACCTTCGTGGAGGCGGTACAGCCGCTCCGCCGCGCGCTCGGTCCGGGCGCGCACCTCGTCGCGCGTCAGGCCTTCTGCCTTCGTGAGGTCGAGCCGGATCACCGGCTGTTCGCCGACCATCGGGTCGCGGACGATCACCCGCACGAGGCGCTCGTCTTCGAGCCGGGCCGCGACTTCGATGGTGTGTCCGTCAGCGAGCGTGCAGCGACGGATGGTCGGGAAGCCGCGCGCATCGTCCTCGTCGATCTCGATTCCGAAGTCGAGGCGGTCCATGAATCCCTTGAGCTTCTTCAGGTTGGTCTCGGTGTAATGCCGGTTGATCACCTCGCCCTGCTCGTGGCCGGCGATCGCCTGACGCACGGGGTCGGGCGCGCCGGCGAGGTCGAGCGCGGTCAGGAAGGTGTGCCGCAGCGCGTAGCCGTCCTCGTTCCAGTCGGCGATGCCGAGATGACACCGGATCGTACGCTGGCGCTTGCCATCGCTGCCGGACGCCTTGCCGGTCGTCTCCCCGATGGTCGCTTCGGGGAAGAGCAGCGGACCGTCGCGGAAGAACCGGTCCTGCCACCATTCGAGGAAACCAAGCCGGAGGAGCGTCTCGGGCACCGGCACGAGTCGCTCTGCCTCATCGGTCTTGATGACCCCGTCGGGCCGCTCCTCGACCCGGAAACAGAGCACGCCGTCGCGCTGAAGCACGTCCGATTTCAGAAGGCGCAGGACCTCCTCCGGCCGCATGCCGCAGAGCAGGCAGATCAGCGGCGCCCAGTAGACGTGGTCGCGCACAATGTGCCGACCCGGCCGCCAGCGCCGGAACGGGGAAAAACAGCCGCGGTAGAGCGTCGAGTTAAGCAGCTTCGCAAGCCGCTCCTCGCTCCACGCCGAGCGCCGCTTCGGCTTGGTGATGCGCAGCGTCAGGTGCGCGCTGTCCGACCCGAGCGAGATCTCCTTTCGCTGGCGCTGCACCTCCTCGCGCCAGGCCTTCAGGCGCGATTCCCAGGCAGGGGCATCCCAATCCAGGCTCTCCCGCGCCGTCTCGTAGACGGCCCTCACCCGGGCGTGGTGCTTCTCAATCATCTCGTCGGTCAGCCGCGGCTCGAAGCGCTGGCCGGCCAGGACAAGCTTCTCGCGGTGGGTGAGGTCAGCGCGCATGGAAATCTCTGCCCAGAACGCAACGTCGGCAGCATCGGCATCGGCAATCTCCTGGTGCTTGCACAGGACGACGCCGGTCTTCTCGTAGCGGTTCCGACCGTGCTTCTTTCCGTGCAGCCGCGGCAACCGCATGCACCACAGCAGGAATTCGACGATCCGGTCCTTGGTGAGCACGTCGTCGAGCAGGGCGTCCGCGCCGAAGAAGGCGATGAGAAGGTCGCCCGTCGTCCGGACCTTGTCGGTCATGCCCTTGGTCGGGGCCCGCTCGACCGCCTTCGAGACCGCGACGGCGAGCCGCACCGGCGGCGCCAGCCGCTCGAGCGGGCGGCCGCCGAAATGGATCTCCCGGAGCGTCCGCGTCGCTTCCTCGACGCTGGCGCCGCCCTCGATGGCGCACTCGGCCTCGGCGAGGTCGGCAAAGGTGCCGAGCACCGCCCGCGCCACCCGAGGCAACGCGGCCGCATCGAGCGGGATGCCGAGCGACGCGGCCGCCGCCCGGGTCGGCTCGAGCGCGAGGCTCGGGTCGCGCAGTCGCAGCGCCGCGCGGACGGCGCTGGCGGTCTCCTGCACGGCCATCATCGCCGCGTCGGCCTCCTCCGGCGTGCGCGGCGCGAAGGCCGCCTCCCGCGCCGTCCACTGTACCATGGCGCAGCGCAGCACCTCGTTCCTGATTGCCCCCTCGACGCCGGGCGTCACCGTCTCCAACCGCTCCATCACTCGTTCCTCGACCCAACCTTGGGCGGCGGCAGGCGCGGGTGCGCCGGCATCGCCGTGACGGGGAGGTCGGTTCGGGTGGGGGGGAGCCGGAAAGCACGGCAGGAGGTTCGCGGCCGATTTCTGCGCGGGCGGCCGGGCGACCGGAGGCGGGGGCAATGCAGCGGCACGGCCAGCGGCGGCGATGGTCGATGCGACCCGGTTCATTCCCGCGTCCATGCCGCCTCCGACACGGTGCTGGGAATGGCCGGAATGAGCACGATCAGGATTTTCCGGATCGTTGGTTTTCAGGGGTTTAGGGAAAAAGTTGGCTGGGGCGCCAGGATTCGAACCTGGGATCACGGGACCAAAACCCGTTGCCTTACCGCTTGGCCACGCCCCAATGCGAACTCTCTACTAGAGCCCGCCGGCCGGGGCCACAAGCCCGTGCAGCGTCAGGCGCGGCGGGCCTTGGAGATGGCGTCGAAGGCGCAGATCTCGGAGACGAGGGCGGGCATCTCGGCGAGAGGCACCATGTTCGGGCCGTCGGAAGGGGCAGCATCCGGATCCGGGTGGGTCTCGATGAAGACGGCGGCGACACCGACCGCGACGGCGGCGCGCGCCATGACCGGCGCGAAGGCGCGCTGGCCGCCGGAGGCGCCGCCAAGGCCGCCGGGCTCCTGCACCGAATGGGTCGCGTCCATCACCACGGGATAGCCCGTGCGGGCCATGATCGGCAGGCTGCGCATGTCGGCGACGAGCGCGTTGTAGCCGAAGGAGACGCCGCGCTCGGTGAGCAGGATGCGCTCGTTGCCGGTGGAGGCGACCTTGGCGGCGACGTTCGCCATGTCCCAGGGCGCGAGGAACTGGCCCTTCTTGACGTTGATCGCCGCGCCGGTCGCGCCCGCGGCGAGGAGCAGGTCGGTCTGGCGGCAGAGGAAGGCCGGGATCTGCAGGATGTCGACGGCTTCGGACGCGGGGGCGCACTGGTCGGGGGCGTGGATGTCGGTGAGGACCGGGCAGCCGATGCGGGCGCGGATCTCGGCGAGCGTCCGCAGGCCCTCGTCGAGGCCCGGGCCGCGGCGGCCGGAGAGCGAGGTGCGGTTCGCCTTGTCGAAGGAGGCCTTGAAGACGTAGCCGACCCCTGCCCTGGCGCAGGTCTCGGCCATGGTCTCGGCGATGCGCAGGGCGTGGTCGAGGCCCTCGAGCTGGCAGGGACCGGCGATCAGGACCAGCGGCAGGCGGTTGCCGAACCGCACCCCGCCCACCTCGACGACCTTCTGCTCGCTCATGGCGCCTGCCTCCTAGATCGCCCCGGGCCTACCGCGCGGGGCCGCTACGTGCAAGCCGGATGGGCCGGCGGACGGTGTTCACAACGCGGAAGCGCCGCAAGGCTCTGCTTCAGCATGACAAAGTGCTCCTGCCGGGCGCGGCCGGTCGCCGGCGTGTCAGGCCGGGCCGGGCTCGTCCTCGCCCGCGGTGCGGCGGAAGGGGCCGTAGGCGGTCAGGACCTCGATCTCCTCCATCTCGGCGGCGCGCTCGGCCTCGAGATACTGGGCGACGGCGCGGGCAAGGCCGGGGTCGGCGATCCAGTGCAGCGAGTGGGTCTGCACCGGCAGGTAGCCGCGGGCGAGCTTGTGCGCCCCTTGGGCGCCAGCCTCGACCCGGGCAAGGCCATGCGCGATCGCCCAGTCGATCGCCTGGTAGTAGCAGAGCTCGAAATGCAGGCAGTCGTGCTCCTCGGTGCAGCCCCAGTAGCGGCCGTAGAGGGCGTCGCGGCCGATGAAGTTCAGCGCGCCCGCCACCCAGCGGCCGTTCCGCCGCGCCATGACCAGGAGGACGTCGCGGCGCATGGTGGCGTGGACTTGGTCGAAGAAGGCGCGGGTGAGGTAGGGCGTGCCCCACTTGCGCGCGCCGGTGTCCTGGTAGAAGCGCCAGAAGGCGTCCCAGTGCTCGGGCTCGATGGCGTCGCCGGTGAGCCGCACGATCTCGCCGCCGAAACCCTGCGCCGCCGCGCGCTCCTTGCGGATCGCCTTGCGCTTGCGCGAGGCGAGGGCGGCGAGGAAGGCGTCGAAGTCGGCATAGCCGCGGTTCTCCCAGTGGAACTGCTGGGTGATGCGGCCCATCAGACCGAGGGCCTCGCCGCGGGCGCGCTCGTCGGCGGTGCAGAAGGTGACGTGGATCGAGGAGACGCCGGAGCCCTCGGCGACGCGCACCGCGGCCTCGACGAGGGCGGGCATGCCGATGGCCTCGAAGCCCGGGCGGACGAGGAAGCGGCGGCCGGTGGCGGGCGTGAAGGGCACGGCGGCCTGCAGCTTCGGGTAGTAGCGGCCACCGGCGCGCATGTAGGCATGCGCCCAGTTGTGGTCGAAGATGTATTCGCCCTGGCTGTGGCCCTTGGCGTAGAGCGGCATGACGGCGACCACCTGCCCGCCTTGGCGGGCGACGAGGTGGCGGGGCTGCCAGCCGGTGCCGGGGCCGACGGAGCCCGAGGCCTCGAGGGCGGCGAGGAAGCGGTGGGTGGTGAAGGGATCGCACGGCGACGTGCCCTCGGGCGCGGCGCAGGCGTCCCAATCGGCGGCCTCGATCTGCTCGAGCCCGGCCAGAACCGTCACCTGGATCTGCTCGCCGCCGTCCATGCCTGCCTCCGCCGCCCCGGGAGAGATGGTCGCGCGACCGGCCGGGGTCAAATCCGTCGCCGCGGCTGTCGCTCCGCACGGTGAAATCCGGTCGGGACCATCGTCAATGCGGCATTCCGCTCACGGAAAGGGCGGAGCCGCCTCAGGGCAGCGCCGCGAAGCCGTCGCGCAGGGCGCGGCTCCAGGCCTCGGAGAGGGCGGCGAAGTCGGGGTCGCCCGGCTCGATCCGCTCGCGCACGCCGAAGCGGTAGCTGTCGCGCTCGATGATCGCGAGGTCGAGCGGCATGCCGACCGACAGGTTCGAGCGCATCGTCGAGTCCATCGAGATCAGGACCAGCTTGCGGCCGTCCTCGAGCGTCGTCTCGGGGCGCACCACGCGGTCGAGGATCGGCTTGCCGTACTTGCGCTCGCCGATCTGGAGATAGGGCGTGTCGTCGGTCGCCTCGATGAAGTTGCCCTCGCAATAGACGAGAAACAGCCGGAGCTGCCCGCCCTTGCGCTGGCCGGCCACGAGCATCGTCGCGGACGGCGCCTGGCCCGCAGGCGCCATCTTGTCGGAGACGTCGCGCCAGACGGACGACAGCGTGTCGCCGATGATCTCGGCCACGTCGAGCATCGAGGGCGCGAGCAGGATCGAGGGCGTGCGCTCGGCGTCGCCGCCGTCGATGGCGTGGCGGAGACGGGCAATGGTGGTCTGGGTCACCGAGAGGTTGCCGGCGGCGAGAATGGCGATGGCGCGCTCGCCCGCGACGTCGAAGCAGTGCATCTTGCGGAACACCGCGACGTTGTCGAGGCCGGCATTGGTGCGGGTGTCCGAGAGCAGGACCAGCCCGGCATCGAGCCTCAGGCCGACGCAATAGGTCATCGTGCGATCTCCGGCCCTATCGTTGCCGCCGGGACGGCGAGGGCGATTTCTGTGACTGCCCCTGCTGGGATTGCCCCTGCTGGGATTGGCCCTGCTGGGACTGGCCTTGGGATTGCGACTGCGTCTGCGACTGGGCGTCGGCCACGACGACCTCGACCTCCATCACCTCCGCGGCGAGGCCGCCGGAGACGCCGCGGATCGGGGCTGCGTCGCGCGCGTCGCGGCCCGAGCCGACGCGGATGTAGCGCTCGTCCGGGCAGCAGCGGTTGGCGGCGTCGAAGCCGACCCAGCCGAGGCCGGCGACGAACACCTCGGCCCAGGCGTGGCTCGCCTCGTAGTTGCCCTCCTGGTCGCCGGCGAAGAGGTAGCCCGTGACGTAGCGCGCCGGCAGGCCCGCCACGCGGGCGAGCGCGATCATCGCGTGCGCGTGGTCCTGGCAGACCCCCAGCCCGATCTCGAGCGCCTCGGCGGCTGTGGTGTGGGCGTGGGTCACGCCCGGGGCATAGGCGATGGCGTCGGCCACGGCGGCCGCGAGCATGTGCGCCCGGTCGAGGTCGCCCGCGTCGTGCCGCCCGGCGAGCGCGCGCTCGCCGAGCTCTCTCAGCCCGCGGTTGATCGCCGTCGCCGCGGTCGGGCGGAGGTAGACCATGGGCGCGATGGTCTCGGCATGGCCGCGCAGCACGCCGGCGGTATCGCGGGTCTCGACGAGGCCGTCGACGACGATCGCGATCTCCTCGACCGGGCCCTGGTGGGTCATGGTCACGATGATGTCCCCTGCCCCGTCGCGGCAGCGCGCGCCGAGCTCGGCGCCCTCGGCGGTGATCGACCAGCGCTCGACCCGCTGGCCCTGGCTGTCGGCAGGGGTCAGGCGGTGGCTCTGGGCGACGAAGCGCGCGGGCCGGTCGTAGCGGTAGACCGTGCGGTGGGAGACGGCGATCCGCATCTAGCGCACCCCGAAGAGGTAGCCGTCGGCGAGGTCCTGGCCGAGGGCTGCGTTCTGGTTGATGAAGCGGGTGAGGAACTCGTGCAGCCCCTCGCGGACGATGTCCTCCACCTCGGCGTCGGCAAGCTCGGCGAACATGTCGCGCGCCCGGTCATGGGCGGGCGTCGTCCGGTCGTAGGCCCGCGACAGCCGGTTGAGGTGGAAGTTCGCCATGTCGATGCAGTGCAGGAGCGAGCGCGGGCAGGCCGGGTTGAGGATCAGGAAGTGCGCGATCTTGCGCGGCGTGTAGTCGCCCCGGTAGGCCCAGTGGAACGAGCGGTAGGCCGAAAGCGCGCGCAGCAGCGTCGTCCACTGGTAGGTGTCGATCGAGCTTCCCACCGCAGCGACGGTCGGCAGCAGGACGTAGTACTTGACGTCGATGACGCGCGCGGTGTTGTCGGCGCGCTCGATATAGGTGCCGAGGTTGAGGAAGTCGTAGCCGTCGTTCTGCAGGTGGGTGGATTCGGTCGTCCCGCGCAGGAGCGCGCCCTGGCGCTTGGTCCAGTCGCAGAGCTTCGGCAGCTGCGCCTCCGAGCGCGGCAGCCGTTCGAGCTCGCGCAGCTCGAGATAGGCGCCGTTGAGCGCCTCCCACATGTCGGTGGTCAGCGCGGTGCGAACCGCGCGGCCGTTCTGGCGCGCGGTCTCGATGCAGGAGACGACCGAGGACGGGTTCTCGCGGTCGAAGAACAGCCAGGTCTCGACGTCGCGCTGATGCACCTCGCCGGCGCCGAACCGGTCCTCGAAGCCTACGTGGCAGCCGGCGGCCCACAGCAGCGAGCCCCACTCGCCGCGGTGCCCGTCTGCGGCCGACGGCATCAGCGCCATGCGGTAGCCGACCTCGAGCAGCCGGGCCATGGTCTCGGCCCGCTCCATGTAGCGGGCGAGCCAGTAGAGCGCCTCCGCCGTCCGGCTCAGCATCAGCCGGCCAGAACCCAGGTGTCCTTCACCCCGCCCCCCTGGCTCGAGTTGACGACGAGTGAACCCTCGCGCAGCGCGACGCGGGTGAGCCCGCCCGCGCAGAGATGCACCTCGCGCCCGACGAGGCAGTAGGGCCGCAGGTCGACGTGCCGGGGCGCAAGCCCGCTCTCGACGAAGGTCGGCACCGTGGAGAGCGCGAGCGTCGGCTGGGCGATGAAGTCCTCGGGGTCGGCCTTGATGCGCTCGGCATAGGCCGCGATCTGCTCCTTGGTCGAGGCGGGCCCCACCAGCATGCCGTAGCCGCCCGAGCCGTGGACCTCCTTGACCACGAGGTCCTTGAGGTTCTCGAGCACGTAGGCGCGGTCGAGCTGGTCGCCGCACTTCCAGGTGCGGACGTTCTTCAGGATCGGCTGCTCGCCGAGATAGAAGCGGATCATCTCGGGGACGTAGGTGTAGATCGCCTTGTCGTCGGCGACGCCGGCGCCGGGCGCCGAGCAGATCGCCACGCCGCCCGAGCGGTAGACGTTCATCAGCCCGGGCACGCCGAGCATCGACTCGGAGCGGAAGCACAGCGGATCGAGGAAGCTGTCGTCGATCCGGCGGTAGATCACGTCGACCCGCCGCGGGCCTTCGGTCGTGCGCATGTAGACGAAGTCGCCCTGCACGAAGAGGTCCTGCCCCTCGACGAGCTCGATGCCCATCTGGTCGGCGAGGAAGGAATGCTCGTAATAGGCCGAGTTGAAGGCGCCGGGCGAGAGCAGGACCGAGATCGGCTCGCCGTCGCTCGCCTGCGGCGCGACCGAGGCGAGGGTGCGGCGCAGCCGGTCGGGATAGTCGTCGACCGGCGCGATCCGCACCGAGCGGAACAGCTCGGGAAACATCCGCATCATGATCTCGCGGTTCTCGAGCATGTAGCTGACGCCCGATGGCGTGCGGCAATTGTCCTCGAGCACGAAGAACTCGTCCGGACCGGTGCGGACGAGGTCGATGCCGACGATGTGCGAGTAGACACCGCCGGGCGGGTCGAAGCCGACGACCGCCGCCTCGTAGGCGTCGTTCTGGTAGACGAGGCGCGCCGGCACGATGCCGGCGCGGATGATCTCGGCGCGGTGGTAGACGTCGAAGATGAAGGCGTTGAGCGCGCGGGCCCGCTGCTTGACGCCGCGCTCGAGCCTGCGCCACTCGGCGTCGGTGAAGACCCGCGGCATCATGTCGAAGGGGATGAGCCGCTCGGTGTCGCCGCCCTCGCCATAGACCGCGAAGGTGATGCCGATGCGCCGGAACAGCGCCTCGGCCTCCTCCTTCTTCTGGGCGATCGTCTCGGGCGGGGTGGTCTCGACCCAATCCATCAGCCGCCGGTAGGCCGGCCGGACCGTGTCGCCGTCGTACATCTCGTTGAAGAACCTTGCCGCCATCTGCCCCCACAGCCTTTGCCGACACCTAAATGGAGCGGCCGCTGAAATGCAAGCGCGGCGGCAGCCGCCGATGGCTGCCGCCT
>SKOX01000395.1 GCA_007119835.1 Paracoccaceae bacterium | reverse complement strand
GATCAGGGTCGTGCCACGCCCGCCGCGCGTCCGGTCGCCCTCCTCGAGCCGGTCGAGCACCGCCCGCGCCCGCTCGACCACCGCCGCCGGCAGACCCGCGAGCCGGGCGACCTGCACCCCGTAGGACCGGTCCGCCGCCCCCTCGCGGACCTCGTGCAGGAAGACCACCTCGCCCTCCCACTCCCGCACCGCCACCGTCGCGTTCATCAGCCCCTTCAGCCGCCCGCCGAGCGCCGTTAGCTCGTGGTAATGCGTCGCGAAGAGCGCCCGGCAGCGGTTGGCGTCGTGCAGGTGCTCGAGCACGGCCCAGGCGATCGACAGTCCGTCGTAGGTCGCCGTCCCCCGCCCGATCTCGTCGAGCACCACGAGCGCGCCCGGCCCGGCCTGGTTCAGGATCGCCGCGGTCTCGACCATCTCGACCATGAAGGTCGACCGCCCGCGCGCGAGGTCGTCGGCCGCGCCGACGCGGCTGAAGATCCGGTCGACGACGCCGATCCGCGCCGCCTCCGCCGGGACGAAGGCGCCCGCCTGCGCCAGCAGCGCGATCAGAGCGTTCTGGCGCAGGAAGGTCGATTTGCCCCCCATGTTCGGTCCGGTGACGAGCCAGACCGGCCGCTCGCCGAGATCGCAGTCGTTGGGCACGAAATGCCCGCCGCTCCGCCTCAGCGCCGCCTCGACCACCGGATGCCGGCCGCCCGTCACCGCGAAGGCCCGCCCGGTCTCGACCTCCGGCCGCGTCCAGCCGCCGCCGCGCGCCACCTCCGCGAGCCCCGCGGCGAGATCGATCTCCGCGAGCGCCCGCGCCGCCTGCGCCACGCGACCCGCCTCGGCCATCACCGCCTCCCGCAGCCGGGCGAAGACGCCGAGTTCGATCTCGACGGCCCGGGCGCCGGCGTTCAGGATGCGCTTCTCGATCTCGGCGAGCGGCAACGTGGTGAACCGCACCGCGTTCGCCGTGGTCTGCCGGTGGATGAAGGTCTCGCTGAGCGGTGGGCGCATCATCTTGTCGGCATGGGTCGCGGGCGTCTCGACGAAGTAGCCGAGCACGGCGTTGTGCCGCACCTTGAGCGACCCGATCCCCGAGAGCCGCCGGTATTCGCCCTCGAGCGACGCGATGACGCTCCGGCCCTCGTCCCGCAGCGTCCGGGTCTCGTCGAGCTCCGCATCGTACCCCGCCGCGACGAACCCGCCCTCGCGCGCCAGCACAGGCGGCTCCGCGACCAGCGCCTCCGCCAGCGCTCCTGCGAGCGGCCCGTGCCCCTCGAGGCCTGCGCGCGCGGCCGCAAGAACCGACGGCAGCTCGCCTACGAGCGTTGCCGCCAGCGCGCCCGCCTCGCCAAGCCCGTCCCTCACCGCCGCGAGATCGCGTGGGCCGCCACGGTCGAGGCCAAGGCGCGACATCGCGCGCTCCAGATCCGGCACCCGCCGCAGGATGTCGCGAACGGTGCGGGCTCGGTCTGCCTCCCCGAGGAACCACGCCACCGCCTCGTGCCGGGCGCGGATCGTGGCGACGTCGGTCGAGGGCGCCACCAGCCGCGCCTCGAGGAGACGGGCGCCGCCTCCCGTCAGCGTCCGGTCGACTGCCGCGATCAGCGTGTCCTCGCGCCCGCCGCCGAGCGAGCGGGTGATCTCGAGATTCCGCCGCGTCGCCCCGTCGATCTGCACCACGCCCCCCGGCACCTCGCGCGCTGGCGGGCGCAGCAGCGGCAGGCGGCCCTTCTGAGTCAGCTCGAGATAGGCGACGATGGCGCCGAGCGCGGAGAGCTCCTCCCGCGGGAAGCTGCCGAAGCCCGCAACCTCCGCCACGCCGAAGGCCGCCGCCAGCCGCCGCTCCGCCGCCGCCGAGTCGAAGCCTGCGCGCGCAAGCGGGGTCGCGACGGCGCCGTTCTCCTCGACGACCTGGCGCAGGGCGTTCTCCTCGGTCTCGGGGACCAGCACCTCACGCGGCGCGATCCGGGCCAGCATCGGCCCGAGCCCGACCCGCGCGCAGGCGGTCACCGTCAGCTCGCCCGTCGAGACGTCCGTCCAGGCGAAGGCGCCCGCGCCACGCACTTCGGCATAGGCCGCGAGAAAGTTCGAACGCCGCGCCTCGAGAAGCCCGTCCTCGGTCAGGGTTCCCGGCGTGACGAGCCGCACGACGTCGCGCGCTACGACCGACTTCGCGCCGCGCTTCCGCGCCTCCGCCGGATCCTCGATCTGCTCGCAGACGGCGACCCGGAAGCCCTTGCGGATGAGCTGGGCGAGGTAGCCCTCCGCCGAATGGACCGGCACCCCGCACATCGGGATATCCTGGCCGAGATGCTGTCCCCGCTTGGTCAGCGCGATGTCGAGCGCCGCCGCCGCGGCCACCGCGTCGGCAAAGAAGAGCTCGTAGAAGTCGCCCATCCGGTAGAACAGGAGCGCGTCCGGGTGACGCTCCTTGATCTCGAGATACTGCGCCATCATCGGCGTCACGGCTTGCGTCTGGTTCACCGGCCCTCCCATGCGTCGCCGTGGCGGTGTAGGCCCTCGCCCCGCGGCTGCCAAGCCGTCCGGCGGTGGCGCACGTCCAACGGCCGCGACGGCGCGACTGCCGCCGGCGGCTCCCCTTTGCTAGCCTGAAGGTCGCGGCCGCCGCTGCGGCCGCCTTCGCCGCCGGCACCCTCTACGAGTATCTCCACACGCTGGCGCACGCACGGATGCCCCTGCGCTGGCGCTATCTCGCGCGGATGCGGCGCCATCACATGATGCACCACCACGTCGCCGACGAGCGCAACTTCGGGATCGTCACCGACTTCGTCGACTGGCTCGCCGAACCCGTCGCCCAAGGCGGAGGCCGGTCACAGGCGGCCTACAATCTCGGATATGCCGGCGACCTGGTGCGGGACTATCCCTACGTCGAAGAGCACGACCGGCGCCTGGCGGCTATCTCGGCCGGGAGGCGTCCCCGGAGCGAGGATGCCGCGCCGACGCTCCTCCGAGCAGGGCCCGGAGGGTCGAACCGTCAGGCTCCCTTCACACCTTCCCAGAAGCTCTTCACCCGGGAAAAGAAATCCTGCCCCTCGGGATGATTGTCCCGCGCCTCGCCCTCGAACTCGCGGAGGAGCTCCTTCTGGCGCTGCGACAGGTTCACCGGCGTCTCGACGGCAAGCTCGATGTAGAGGTCACCCGCCCCGGTTCCGCGAAGCGCGGGCATCCCCTTGCTGCGGAGCCGAAGCTGCTTGCCCGACTGCACGCCGGCTGGCACCTTCACCCGCGTCCGCCCGCCGTCGAGCGTCGGCGCCTCGATCTCGCCGCCCAGCGCCGCCGTCGTGATCGAGACCGGGATGCGGCAGTAGAGGTTCTGGCCGTCGCGCTCGAAGATCGGGTGCTGCTCGACCTCAATGAAGATGTAGAGATCTCCCGAGGGACCGCCGCGCAAGCCGGCCTCGCCTTCGCCGGCAAGCCGGATGCGCGTTCCGGTCTCGACACCCGCCGGGATGTTCACGCTCAGCGTGCGGTCCTTCCGGACACGCCCGGCGCCGGCGCAGCTCGTACAGGGGTTCTTGATGATCTGCCCGCGTCCCGAGCAGGTCGGGCAAGTCCGCTCCACCGTGAAGAAGCCCTGCTGCGCGCGCACCTTGCCCATGCCGGCGCAGGTCGGGCAGGCGATCGGCTCCGCGCCGCCCTCCGCGCCCGTGCCGTTGCAAACATCGCACGCCACCGACGAGGGCACGGTGATCGTCGCCTGCCGCCCGCGATAGGCCTCCTCGAGGCTGAGCCGCAGGTTGTAGCGCAGGTCCGAGCCGCGGCTCGCCCGCTGCCCGGCGCGGCTCCGCTGCCCCATGAAGTCGCCGAAGAGATCGTCGAACACGTCAGAGAACGCGCTGGCGAAGTCGTGGGGATTCCCGCCGCCGCGGTGGAAGCCGCCGCCGCCGTTCTCGAAGGCGGCATGCCCGAAGCGATCGTAGGCCGCCTTCTTCTGCGGGTCCTTCAGCGCGTCGTAGGCCTCGCTGACCTCCTTGAACTGCGCCTCGGACGCCGGGTTGTCCTTGTTCCGATCGGGATGCAGCGCCTTCGCCTTCTGGCGATAGGCCCGCTTGATCTCGTCGTCCGATGCGCCGCGGGTGACGCCAAGGACATCGTAGTAGTCACGTTTCGCCATCAGCGGCCGGTCCCATCACATGCGTGGACGGCCCAGACCGCATGCGGCCGGGCCGTCCTCCTCGTTCGTCGACTTACTTCTTCTTGTCGTCGCCGCCGATATCCTCGAAGTCCGCATCGACCACGCCATCGTCCTGACCCTGATCGCTCTGCGCCTCGCCCCCGGACTCCGCCGCCTGACGCTCCGCCTCGGCCTTGTAGATCGCCTCGCCAAGCTTCATCGCGGCCTCGGTCAGGTCCTGGCTGCGGGCGCGGATCTTCTCGGCGTCCTCGCCCTCCATGGTCTCGCGCAGCGCCTTGATCGAGAGCTCGATGGCTTCCGCCGTCGACGGATCCACCTTGTCCCGGTGCTCCGCCAGCGACTTCTCGGTGCCGTGGATCAGGCTTTCGGCCTGGTTCCTGGCCTCGACGAGATCCCGCCGCGCCCGATCGGCTTCGGCGTTCTCCTCGGCTTCCTTGACCATCCGCTCGATGTCGGTGTCGGAGAGGCCGCCCGAGGCCTGGATGGTGATCTTCTGCTCCTTGTTGGTGCCCTTGTCCTTGGCGCTCACCGAAACGATGCCGTTCGCATCGATGTCGAAGGTCACCTCGATCTGCGGCACGCCGCGCGGAGCGGGCGGAATGTCCTCGAGATTGAACTGGCCGAGCAGCTTGTTGTCGGCCGCCATCTCGCGCTCGCCCTGGAACACCCGGATCGTCACGGCCCGCTGGTTGTCCTCGGCGGTCGAGAAGATCTGGCTCTTCTTGGTCGGGATCGTCGTGTTGCGGTCGATCAGCCGGGTGAACACCCCGCCCAGCGTCTCGATGCCGAGCGAGAGCGGCGTCACGTCGAGCAGCACCACGTCCTTGACGTCGCCCTGGAGCACGCCGGCCTGGATCGCGGCGCCCATCGCCACGACCTCGTCGGGGTTCACGCCCCGGTGCGGCTCCTTGCCGAAGAACTTCTGCACCTCCTCGATGACCTTCGGCATGCGGGTCATGCCGCCGACGAGAACCACCTCGTCGATCTGGTCCTTCGAGACGCCGGCGTCCTTCAGGGCAGCCTGGCAGGGCTTCATCGTCCGGGCGATCAGGTCGCCGACCAGCTGCTCGAGCTTGGCGCGCGTCAGCTTCAGCACGAGATGCAGCGGCGTCGAGGTCTTCGGGTCCATCGAGATGAACGGCTGGTTGATCTCGGTCTGGGTGGACGACGAAAGCTCGATCTTCGCCTTCTCGGCGGCCTCCTTGAGCCGCTGCAGCGCCATCTTGTCCTTGGTCAGGTCGACGCCGTGCTCCTTCTTGAACTCGCCCGCGAGATACTCGACGATCCGCATGTCGAAGTCTTCGCCGCCGAGGAAGGTGTCGCCGTTCGTCGACTTCACCTCGAAGAGGCCTTCGTCGATCTCGAGGATGGTGATGTCGAAGGTGCCGCCGCCGAGGTCGTAGACCGCGATGGTCTTGGTTTCCTTCTTGTCGAGCCCGTAGGCGAGCGCAGCCGCCGTCGGCTCGTTGATGATGCGCAGCACCTCGAGACCGGCGATCTTGCCCGCGTCCTTGGTGGCCTGGCGCTGGGCGTCGTTGAAGTAGGCCGGCACGGTGATGACCGCCTGGGTCACCTTCTCGCCGAGGTAGTTCTCGGCGGTTTCCTTCATCTTCGTCAGGATGAAGGACGAGATCTGCGACGGGGAATACTTCTCGCCCTTCACCTCGATCCAGGCGTCGCCGTTCGGGCCGGGAACGATCTTGTAGGGCACCATCCCCGCGTCCTTCTTGGTCACGGGATCCTCGAACCGGCGGCCGATCAGGCGCTTCACCGCGAAGATGGTGTTCTCGGAGTTGGTCACGGCCTGCCGCTTGGCCGACTGGCCGACGAGGCGCTCCTCGTCGGTGAAGGCGACGACCGAGGGGGTCGTGCGCGCGCCTTCGACGTTCTCGATCACGCGGGCCTGCGTACCGTCCATGATGGCGACACAGCTGTTCGTCGTCCCGAGGTCGATACCGATGACTTTGGACATAGAAGGCTTCCCTTTCTTAGGCGATGTGCCGGGCCGGGTCCGAAAGCGGCCCCCCGCCCCGTATCCCTGAATACGATCTGGCTCGCGAGCCTCACGGCTTCGTGCAGCTCCGAGGTTCGAGGGCTATATAGGAGGCGCATTTTCGTGCTGCAAGTTTCCGCACCAACGCCGGGAACCGATGCGGAAGAAGGGAATCGCGCATGCTGCGGCTTGGCGGCTTCGTCATCCACAAGGGCCGCGTTCCCCGGGCGCGGCAGGAGGAAATCGTCGGCGCGCTGCGCGATGTCGCCGCCGCCGCGCCGTTCTTCTCGCCGCTCACGCCCTGGGGCAAGCCGATGCGCGTGCGGATGACCTCCGCGGGCCGCTACGGCTGGTTCTCCGACCGCCGCGGCTATCGCTACATCGACCGTCATCCCGCCGGCCTGCCCTGGCCCCCGATCCCCGATCCCGTGCTCGACGAATGGCGCGCGCTCGTCTCGGCCGAGCGGCTGCCCGACTGCTGCCTCGTGAACTTCTACGGGGAGGGCGCGCGGATGGGCCTCCACCGGGATGCCGACGAGGCCGACTTCTCCTGGCCGGTGCTGTCGATCTCGCTCGGCGATCCCGCCACCTTCCGCATCGGCGGCCGCGAGCGCGCCGACCCCACCACGTCCGTCCAGCTCGAATCGGGTGACGTGGTGGTGATGGGGGGCGAGGCGCGCCTCGCCTACCACGGCGTCGACCGCATCCGCTTCGGCCGCTCGCCGCTCCTGCCGGAGGGCGGCCGCATCAACCTCACCCTGCGCGTCGTCGACTGAGCCGCGTCACGGCTCGAGGCGGCAGCAGCCGGTGAGCAGCCCCGCCTCGCCATCCGCCTCCCGCACCACCATCACCGAGAGCCCGTAGGCGCGGTCGGACATCTGGTCGGAGCAGGCGGTCGTCTCCATGGTCGCGGTCAGCCTGAAGCCCTCGGCCTCGGCCTCGGCGACCACCGCCCGGCGCGGGTCGCGGAAGATGCCGGTGTCCAGCACCGCCGCGATCGAGGCCCGCTCCGCTTCCTCTCCCATCGCCTCCAGGACGAGGTCGCCCTCGTCCGGCCTGAGCGACCAGAAGGGCTCGGTGCCGAAGCATTGCAGGCTGGCGGGCAGTTCGCCCGGCTCCCAGACATCGGTGCGATAGGCGAGATAGCGCATCGCGACCCAGCCCGCGCGTTCCTCGATGTTGATCTGCCCCCAGCGCCCGGTCGGGTCGTGCGCGACCACCTCGATCCGCTCGGCATCGGGTGCGAGCGTCCCGATGACGGGATGCCCGGTGCCCGGCCCCGCCCGCACGTTCAACACGTCGTCCGCCGCCACGCCGTCGACGTCGAAAAGCGTCGGAAGGATGTATTCCCGCGTCGCCCAAGCCGGCGCCGCAATCAGCGCGAGCACGACCACGAGCGCCGCCGCACCAGGCCTCCGATCTTTCATGCAGGTCTCCTTCTCATGGCAGCCTCATGGCAGCGGCCGCTTGTCGCCGTCCGCGTCGACGGCGACGAAGACGAAGCGGCCCTCGGTCACGCGGAGGCGGCGGCCCTCGGGCTGGCGGGTCACCCAGGCCTCCGCGGCGATGGTCATGGACGTGCGCCCCTCCCGCTCGAGCGACGCGTGGATCGAGACGACGTCGCCGACGCGCACCGGCTTGTGGAAGGTCATCGCCTCGACCGCCACGGTGGCCACACGCCCCTGCGCCCGCGCCCGGGCGAGCACCGAGCAGCCGAGATCCATCTGCGCCATCAGCCAGCCGCCGAAGATGTCGCCGTTCGCGTTGGTGTCGGCAGGCATCGCGATCGTCTGGAGGGTGAGGCGCCCGCCTGGCTCCGGATCGGTCATCGTGTTCCCGTCTCGCGCGCCCATCCTGGACCCCGTCTCCGCCGCCCGAGCAGCTAATCTCGCTCAGTTTACAGCTCTCGCGGGATCGGGCATAGGGACTGCCCATGGATTATGGAGCCATCGTTGCCGTCGCCCGCAGCCTCGCGCTCGAAGCGGGCGCGGCCATTATGGATGTGCACCGGGGCGCAGAGCTGACGGTGCGCAGCAAGGAAGACGCCTCCCCCGTCACCGAGGCCGACGAGCGAGCCGACGCGCTGATCCGCGAGGGGCTGGCGCGCGCTTTTCCGGGCATTCCCGCCGTCACCGAGGAAGATGCGGCGAGCCACGGGATCGAGGCCGATGCCTTCTTCCTCGTGGACCCGCTCGACGGCACCAAGGAGTTCGTCCGTCGCGCCGGCGAGTTTACCGTCAACATCGCCCTGGTGGTGAACGGCGTTCCCGTGCGCGGCGTCGTCTTCGCGCCGGCCCGCGACCGGCTGTTCTACACCGATGCCGAGGGCGGCGCGGTCGAGGAAGACGCGCCGCGCGACATGGACGCGCCGGGGCCCCTCCGCCGGCTGCATGTGGCCGAGCCCGACGCCGAGGGCCTCGTGGTCGTCGCGTCGAAGTCGCACCGGACGCCCCAGACCGACGCCTACATCGCGCGCTACCGGGTGAAGGACTTCGCGGCGGCGGGCTCGTCGCTCAAGTTCTGCCTCGTCGCTGCCGGCGAGGCGCATCTCTACCCGAGGCTCGGCCGGACCATGGAATGGGACACCGCCGCAGGCCACGCGATCGTGACCGCGGCGGGCGGCGCGGTGGTGCGCGCCGACGACCTGACGCCGCTTCGCTACGGCAAGCCCGGCTGGGATAATCCGTCCTTCATCGTCCACGCGCCCGGCGTTCCGCTCCTGCCAGCCGGCTGAAAGCCATGGGCGTGCTTCTCGTCATCCCGGCCCGCTACGCCTCGACCCGCTACCCCGGCAAGCCGCTCGTCGCGCTGCGCGGCGCGGGCGGCGACGCGCGGACGCTGATCGAGCGCAGCTATGAGGCGGCCCGCGCGGTGCAGGGCATCGACCGGGTTGTGGTTGCGACCGACGACGACCGCATCGCCGACGCCGCGCGGGGCTTCGGCGCCGAGGTGGTGATGACGCCGGAGACCTGCCGCAACGGCACCGAGCGCTGCGCCGCGGCGGTCGAGGCGCTCGGCGCCGATCACGAGATCGTCGTCAACCTCCAGGGCGACGCGCCGCTCACGCCGCCCTGGTTCGTCGAGGCCATCGTCGCCGCCTGCGCCGCCGATCCCGGTGCGGCGATGGCGACGCCGGTGCTGCGCTGCGACGCGGACGCGCTGGCGGGCTTTCTCGAGGACCGCCGCCACGGACGCGTCGGGGGCACGACGGCCGTGTTCGATCGCGCCGGGCGTGCCCTCTACTTCTCCAAGGAGGTCATCCCGTTCACCGGGGGGCAGACTGCGGAAGGCGGGGCGATCCCGGTCTTTCACCACGTTGGCGTTTACGCCTATCGGCGCGAGGCGCTGCTGCGCTACGTTGGCTTGCCCGAGGGACGGCTCGAGGCCGCCGAGGGGCTCGAGCAGCTGCGCTTCATGGAGAACGGCCTGTGCGTGCTTTGCGTGGAAGTCGATGG
>SKOX01000290.1 GCA_007119835.1 Paracoccaceae bacterium | reverse complement strand
TCCGCGCCGCCGCCCGCCCGTCCTTCTCCCGCCGTGCCTCCCGCCTCAGCGCCTCGGCCGACAGCTCGCCCTTGATCTTGAGTGCCTTCCCCGTGCCGTCCCCCGCATCTGGTGGAGACAGGGAATCACACCGCGCTGCGCGCGAAAAGCATCTTCTTGAGTCAGGGGAACGGCTCGCCGGTATGAGCAGGTAGAAGACGCCCATGCCCCGCGGCAGCGGCAGCGACAGGGCCCGCGTGAAGAAGAGCGTCAGCGCCGCGGTGAAGAGCGGCGCGAAGAGGAGCCGCGTCGCCATCCGCTTCAGCGGCAGAAGCAGGCTTGCCGCCAGAAGGAAGACGACCGTCGAGGGCACGAAGCCCAGATACTGCAGCCCCAGGAAGTAGGCGAACGTCAGGGCCGCGATGCCGAGGAGCCGGACGGTTCCGGCCCGTCGGGCGGCGGGATCGGCCTCCTCGTCCGGCGCGGCCGCCTGCGGCTCCCGGATCTACCAGAACGGCTTCAGGACGAGCGTCTGGACGAGGTAGAGGCCGGCGAGGACGGCCAGCAGGCCGAACACGATCTTCGGCCAGAAGTCGCTGTCGACGGGGCCCATGCGCGGGAAGGTCGGGAAGGTGTCCGCCTCGAGCCAGAGATAGATCGAGGCGAGCATGACGAACGCCATGAAGGCGCTGTCGCTGGCACGGCGGATCATGGCGGGCTCCCCGGGCAAGGTGAGGGGGCCGGCCGGGCTCCGCCGGCCGGCCCTGGGACGACGTCAGTTGATGAAGCCCTGCTCCCTCAGAACCGTCGTGTAGATCTCGAGCTCGCGAACCATGAACTCCTGGAACTCGTCGGGCCCGAGGAGCTCCGAACGGAACTGGAGCGCGTTCTCCTCCTCGACGCGGCGGTAGTAGTCGGACTGGGCCGCTTCCTCGATGATCGCGAAGAGCTGCTCGGCGTGCTCCTCGCTGTCGTCTGCCTGGAGCGCAAAGCCGCGCCAGCGGCCGAGGGTCACGTCGTAGCCGAGCTCGACCGCGGTCGGCACGTCGGGCAGGATCGGCAGACGCTCCTCGGCGAAGAGCACGAGCGGGCGCAGCTCGCCCGACTCGATCAGGCCGCGCGCGGGGCCGTACTCCTCGAAGAGGACGTCGACATGCCCGCCGAGCGTGTTGGAGATCGCCTCCGTGGCCGAGAAGGGCACGGTGGCGAGCTCCGCGCCCGTCTTGATGTTCCACTGGCCGACCAGGGTGTCGTCGAAGCCCGCAGAACCCGTGACCGCCGTCGTCAGATCGCCGGGGCGTTCGCGGGCGGCCTCGATCAGGTCGTCGATTGTCTCGAACGCGCTGTCGCGGCGGACGAGGAACAGCCCCTGGTCGTACTGCACGCGGGCGACCGGCATGATGTCGCCGATGTCCATGCGGCCGAGGACGTGGTTGATGACCTGCTCCGGCCCGATCGCCATCAGCGAGTGGCTGTCGGCGGGCCGCTGCAGGAAGCTGGTGGCTGCCGGCACGTGCCGCCCTGAACCGACACGCTGACCATGTTCTGGCCGGTGATCTCGCGGAAGGGCGTGGCGATCGCGCGGACGAAGAGGTCGGTGCCGCCGCCGGGGCCGAACTGGTGGATCACCTCGACCGGCCGCGTCGGATACTCATCCGCCGACACGGCGGGCGCGGCGGCAATTGCCGCGGCAAGTGCCGTCGCAAGGGCGACCGCCGAACGTGTTTCAGGTTTCATTCTCTTCTCCTCCCGATAGCATCGCATGCACCCGCTCCCTGGCCCGGAGCTCTTGTCGTTGGAGCGGTTGCGTCTCCCTGCCCGTCCTCCTTCGCCGCGGCCCGGGCGCGCCAGGCTGCGGCAGCGTCTCGTGCAGCCTCGCGGCCGCCCGGATCCCTCACTCCGCGGCGGTCGGCTGCCGCAGCGGCTGGCCGAGCACCTCGAGCGCGGCGTCGAAGCCGCCCTTCGCGTGCGGCACCCCGGCAAGGCCCAGCGCCATCTCCACGCCCGAGAGCGTGCCGATCAGCATCAGGTCGTTGAAATCACCAAGATGCCCGATGCGGAATACCCGGTCCGAGACCTTGCCGAGCCCGTTGCCGAGCGAGATGTCATAATGCTCGAGCGCGGTGGCGCGGAAGGCGTCGGCGCTGTGCCCCTCCGGCACGACCACGGCGGTGAGCACGCCGCTCTCCTGGCCCTGCCTGCGGCAGAGCACCTCGAGGCCCCAGGCGCGGACGGCCGCCCGGGTCGCCGCGCCGTGCCGCTGGTGGCGGGCGAAGACGTTCTCGAGCCCCTCCTCGTGCAGCATGGCGATGGCCTCGTTAAGGCCGTAGAGCATGTTCGTCGCGGGCGTGTACGGGAAGTAGCCACTGTCGTTCGGTCCCGCCATGTCGGCCCAGTCCCAGTAGGAGCGGCGCAGCCCGGCGCCCCTGCTCGCCGCCATCGCCTTGTCGCTGACCGCGTTGAAGGAAATGCCGGGCGGCAGCATCAGGCCCTTCTGCGATCCGGACACGGCGACGTCCACGCCCCATTCGTCGAAGCGGAAGTCGATGGAGGCGAGGCCGGAGATCGTGTCGACCATCAGGAGCGCGGGATGGCCGGCGGCGTCGATGGCGGCGCGGACCTCGGCTTTGGGAGAAACCGAGCCGGTGCTCGTCTCGTTGTGCACGACGCAGACTGCCTTGATCGTCCGCTCCGTGTGGGCGCGCAGGGCATCCGCGATCCGGTCGGCATCCGCGCCGCCGCGCCAGTCGCCCTCGATGAACTCCGGCCGGAGCCCGAGCCGCCGCGCCATCTTCATCCACAGGGTGGCGAAATGGCCGGTCTCGTACATGAGGACGCGATCGCCCTCCGACATGGTGTTGACGAGCGCCGCCTCCCAGGCTCCGGTGCCCGAGGCGGGGTAGATGAAGACCCGGCCCGCCTCGGTCTTGAAGATGGTCTTCATGCCTTCCAGCGCGCGGGTTCCGACATCGGCGAAGCTGGGGCCGCGGTGGTCGATGACCTGCCCGGCAATCGCGCGCAGGATGCGGTCAGGCACCGCGCTCGGGCCGGGGATCTGCAGGAAGTGCCTGCCGGCGCTGCGGCTCATCGCGTTCCTCCCTCCGATGCGCGCCCAGCGGTGGCGTTTTCGCTGGACTGCCGCCGTCAATCACGCATTTTGCATTTTGAGCGCAAAATGCACGAACGATTCGAAGGGCGAAACCAGGAAGGCGCTGCAATGCTCGAAGGCCGGCTGAGGAAGGAGGTGCGGGGCGCGGTGATGTTCGACGCCGCCTCGCGCGGGCGCTACGCTACCGACGCCTCGATCTACCAGATGATGCCCCAGGGCGTGGTCGTCCCGGCCTCTCGGGAGGACGTCGTCGCGGCGCTCGCCATCGCGCGGGAGGAGGGCGTGCCCGTCACGGGCCGGGGCGGGGGTACCTCCCAGTGCGGCCAGACGGTCAACAGCGGCCTCATCGTCGACAACTCCCGGCACTTCAACGGCATCATCGAGCTCGACGTCGAGAACGGGCGCGCGGTCGTCGAGCCGGGCATGGTCCTTGACGAGCTGAACCGCGCGCTGAAGCCCCATGGCCTGTGGTTCCCCGTCGACGTCTCGACGGCGTCGCGCGCCACGATCGGCGGCATGGCGGCGAACAATTCCTGCGGCGGGCGCTCGCTGCGCTACGGCACCATGCGCAACAATGTCCTGTCGATCGAGGCGATCCTCGCCGACGGCAGCGAGGCGCGCTTCGGCCCCGTCCGGCCGGAGGGCCCGCGTGGCAACACGCCCGCCGACCGGATCGCGGCAGAGATGCTCGCCCTCGGGCGGCGCCACGCCGACGTGATCGACGAGCGCTTTCCCAAGCTCAATCGCCGTGTCGGCGGATACAACCTCGACGCGCTCGTCCCGGGCGAGCAGCCGGTCAACCTCTCGCACCTTCTCGTCGGCTCCGAGGGCACGCTCGCCTACTTCACCGCCATCGAGCTCCGGCTCTGGCCGGTCGTCGGGCGTCGCGTGCTCGGCGTCTGCCACTTTCCGACCTTCTACCAGGCGATGGACGCGACCCGGCATCTCGTGAAGCTCGACCCGATTGCGGTCGAGCTCGTCGATGCGACGATGATCGGCCTGTCGCGCCAGATCCCGCTCTTCCGTCCGACCATCGAACGCTTCGTCCGCGGCGAGCCGGCGGCCATCCTGCTCGTCGAGTTCGACGAGGGCTCGGAGGCCGCCAACCAGGCGAAGCTCGACCGGCTGGCGGAGACGATGGGCGACCTCGGCTTCGACTGGAGCGGCACGAAGGGCCGCTGGGGCGGCGTCCTCCCGATCACCGACCAGCGCCTCCAGACCCAGATCGCCGAGGTGCGGGCAGCCGGCCTCAACATCATGATGTCGATGAAGGACGAGGGCAAACCCGTCTCCTTCGTCGAGGATTGCGCCGTCGCCCTCGAGGATCTCGCCGAGTACACCGACAGGCTGACCGAAGTCTTCAACCGCCACGGCACCACCGGCACCTGGTACGCCCACGCCTCCGTCGGCTGTCTCCACGTCCGGCCGGTGCTCAACATGAAGCGGGAGGCGGACGTCCGGAAGATGCGCGCCATCGCCGAGGAGGCCTTCGACCTCGTCGCCCACTACAAGGGATCGCATTCGGGCGAGCACGGCGACGGCATCGTACGCGCGGAGTTCCACGAGCGCATGTTCGGATCTGAGATCATGGCAGCCTTCCACGCCGTGAAGGACAGCTTCGACCCCAAGCGCCGCTTCAATCCCGGCAAGATCGTCGAGGCGCCGAGGATGGACGACCGGACGCTGTTCCGCTACCCGCCCGACTACCATGTGAAGCCGCTGAAGCTCGCCTTCGACTGGCCGGCCTATCCCGGCGCGGGCGGCGGCTTCCAGGGCGAGGTCGAGATGTGCAACAACAACGGCGCCTGCCGCAAGCTCGCGGGCGGCGCGATGTGCCCCTCCTACCGCGTCACCCGCGACGAGCGCGACGTCACCCGCGGCCGCGCCAACACGCTGCGCCTCGCGATCTCGGGGCAGCTCGGGCCTGACGCCTTTGCCTCCGACGCGATGGCCGAGACGCTGTCGCTCTGCGTCTCGTGCAAGGCGTGCCGGCGGGAATGCCCCACCGGCGTCGACATGGCGCGCATGAAGATCGAGGTCGCCGCAGCCCGCGCCGCGAAACACGGCCTGTCGCTTCGCGACCGCGCGGTCGGCTACCTGCCGCGCTACGCCCCCGTCGCCGCGCGCCTCTCCGGCCTGATGAACCTGCGCAACGCCGTCCCCGCCCTCGCACGCCTCGGGGAGCGCGTCGCCGGCCTCAGCGCCGACCGCCCGCTGCCGCGCTGGCGAAGCGATCCCTTCTTCGGCGAGGCCGCCGGTCCGGAGGGCGGTCCCGAGGTCGCGCTCTTCGCCGACACCTTCAACCGCTACTTCGAGCCCGAGAACGCGCGGGCGGCCGTCGCCGTCCTCGCCGCCGGCGGCTACCGCGTCCTGATGCCCCGCGCCGCCGACCGGTCCCGCCGCAAGCTCTGCTGCGGGCGGACCTTTCTCTCGGTCGGCCTTGTCGAGGAGGCCCACGCAGAGCTTCGCCGCACCCTCGCCGCCCTAGCGCCGCTCGCCCTGCGCGGCGTGCCGATCCTCGGCCTCGAGCCGAGCTGCCTGATGACGCTCCGCGACGAGCTTCCCGGCCTCCTGCCGGGCGCCGAGGCCGATGCGGTCGCAGCCGGGGCCGGCTGATCGCCCCGCCGCGTTTCGCGCTTTGCGGGCACCATGGTATGCTGACCGAAACGATCAACGAGACCGGACCATGAACGACGCCAGCCTCATCCCGCGCCGCAGCCTGCACGACGAACTGGTGGATCGCCTGCGCGACATGATCGTGGCCGGGGAACTCGCGGGCGGCGACCGCGTCGACGAGCGCGAGCTCTGCCAGCGGTTCGGCGTCTCCCGCACGCCGGTCCGCGAGGCGCTGAAAGTGCTCGCGACCGAGGGTTTCGTGACGCTCATCCCTCGCCGCGGCGCGCGCATCGCCGTCCTTTCCGAGCGCGACCTCGCGGAGGCTTTCCCGATCATGGCCGTGCTCGAGGCGCTGGCGGGCGAGCTTGCCTGTGCTGCTGCCACCGACGCCGAGATCGCCCGTATCGTCGCCTTGACCGACGAGATGGAGGCGCACCACCGCGCCGGTCGCCTCGAGCCCTATTTCGACCTCAACCAGCGCATCCACCTCGCCATCGCCGAGGCGGCGCGCAACCCCACGCTCTGGCGGATGCAGCGCAGCCTCGATGGCCAGGTCCGCCGCGGCCGCTACCAAGCCAACATCTCGCGCGAGCGCTGGGACGAGGCGATGGCCGAGCACCGCGAAATCGCGAACGCGCTCGGCCGCCGCGACGGCCGTCGACTGTCGCACCTCCTCCGTACGCACCTTGAAAACAAGTCCCGTGCGCTGCTCGGCGACCTCCGTCGGGATGCACCTGCCGAAGCGCGGGACCCATGAGGCTTCAGACCGCATGATCGCGAGGGCGAACTGCCCGGGACCGAGCCGGACCGTCAGGAAGCCCGCCTATCAGCCGGAGCGCGGTCGCGTCCGCTTCCGTCAAACCAGCCGGCTCCGACCGTCCGACAGGCGAAGTCCGCCGCCGCGGCATCTTCCGAGCATTGCCCTGGACGGATTGGGAATCTCTTCCAGCGCCGTCGTCCTACAGGCAGGTGCGGTGGCCGTGACGGTTTCCGCCCCCGCCACGAGTGCGATCAGCGCCGGGAGGCGTAGCCTCGTTGGATGCCAAGCGGGTGGAACCGCAGCCCGTCTGGGAAAGGACAACTGATACGCGTGCCTACTGCCGGGGAATGCCGGGGCGGCGGCGCAGGCGGTCTGCGACGCCCGGTCAGTCGACGAAGCGCACCGCGCCGATATGGTCGAGGTTGCGGTTGCGCTGGGCGTAGTCGATGCCGTAGCCGACCACGAACTTGTCGGGGATCTCGAAGCCGGTCCAGCGCGCGCGGACCTCGACCTCGCGCCGGGTCGGCTTGTCGAGCAGGGCGCAGACCTCGAGCCGGGCGGGGTGGCGGGTGCGCAGGATGTTGAGGACGTGGCTGATCGTGTGGCCGGTGTCGATGATGTCCTCGACCACGAGGACGTCGCGGCCCTCGATCTCGCCGCGCAGGTCCTTGAGGATCCGGACCTCGCGCGAGCTCTCCATGCCCATGCCGTAGGAGGAGACCTCGAGGAAGTCGACCTCGACGGGCAGGTCGAGCTCGCGCACCAGGTCGGCGATGAAGATGAACGATCCGCGCAGGAGGCCGACGACCACGAGCTTGTCGGTGCCGGCGAAATGGTCCGCGATCTCGCGGGCGAGGGCCTCGACGCGCGCCGCGATCGACTTGGCCGAGATCATCTCGTCGATCACGTAGCGATCACCCATGTCGCACTCCCCTGCCTTGCGCCGGTCGGCACTCTATGGTCATTGGCGAAACCCCACAATCGGGAACGCGTTGACAATAAACGACCGGGGGACGCCCGATGCCCACCCATGCCGAGAAGCGCGTCATGCCCTACAGCGCGCAGCAGATGTACGACCTGATCGCGGACGTGCGCCGCTACCCGGAATTCCTGCCGTGGGTCGCGGCCTGCCGTGTGCGGGGCAGCCGGGCGCTGCCGGACGGGGAGGTGCTCGACGCCGATCTCGTCGTGTCGTTCAAGGTCTTCCGCGAGAAGTTCGGCAGCCGGGTGACGCTCATGCCCGAGCAGTACCGCATCGACGTCGAGTATCTCGAGGGGCCGTTCCGCTACCTCAACAACCACTGGAAGTTCGAGCCGCTGGGGCCGGACCGCTGCGAGGTCGACTTCTTCGTGGATTTCGAGTTCCGCTCGGCGATCCTGCAGCGGCTGATCGGGGTGGTGTTCAACGAGGCGATGCAGCGGATCGTCCGCGCCTTCGAGCGCCGGGCCGAGGAGCTCTACGGCAAGCCCTCGACCGCCTGAAGCAGCAGCGCCAGCGCCGTCTCGACGCTGGCCGCGCGGACCTCGGCGCGGCCGAGGGGGCCGAAGTCGCGGCGCTCGGAGCGGGTGTCGCCCGGGGTGGCGGTGGCGAACCACACGAGGCCCTCGGGCTTTTCCTCCGAGCCGCCAGGGCCGGCGACGCCGGTGACCGCGACGGTGGCGCGGGCGGCGGAGGCGGCGAGGGCGCCTTCCGCCATCGCACGGGCGACCTCCGCCGAGACGGCGCCGTGGGCGGCGAGGAGGGCAGGGCGCACGCCGAGGAGGTCGGTCTTCGACGCGTAGGAGTAGGTCACGAAGCCGCGGTCGAAGGCGTCGGAAGAGCCTGGGACGCTGGTGATCGCGGCAGCGACCAGGCCGCCGGTGCAGCTCTCGGCCGTGGCGAGCGTGACGCCGCGGGCGCGGGCGGCCTCCAGCAGGTCGCGGGCGAGGCGGTCGGCCGCGGGGCTCACATCAGCCAGCCGTGGGCGATGGCGGCGGCCGCGGCGACGCAGAGTGCTGCGAGCGCGCCCGCGATCAGGTCGTCGAGCATCAGGCCCGTGGCGCCGCCCCGGCGGTCGGCCCAGCCGACGGGGCCTGGCTTGAGGATGTCGAACAGGCGGAAGAGCACGAAGGCCCCGACCCAGCCCGGCCAGGGAAAGACGTGCGGCGGCATTCCCATCCACCACAGCCCGAAGGACAGCGGCCAGAGCGCGATCCACTGGCCGGCGACCTCGTCGATGACGATCTCGGCGGGGTCCTTGTCGACGCGGCCGACGATCTCGCGCGCCGAGGCCCAGAGGCCGGCGGCAATGGCGACGAGCGTGGCGACGAGCAGCAGCGGGAAGCCGCCCGCCCAGTGCAGGGCATAGGCCAGCGGCACCGCCACGGCCGAGGCGACGGTGCCCGGTGCCACGGGGGCGAGGCCGACATAGCCGAAGGTCGCGACCGCGCGGGTCAGGCCGCCCGCCATCAGCCGCGCACCAGCGTCGCGGTGGCGAGCGCCGCGATGCCTTCCTCGCGGCCGGTGAAGCCGAGGCGTTCGGAGGTGGTGGCCTTGACGCTCACCCGATCGGTCTCGATGCCGGCCATGCGCGCGACGGCGGCGCGCATCGCCTCGGCGTGCGGCCCGATCTTCGGCCGCTCGCAGACGAGGGTGCAGTCGAGGTGGGCGATCCGGAAGCCGCGGGCGGCGGCGCGCTCGACGGCCTTGGCGAGGAAGACTTCCGAGGCCGCGCCCTTCCACTGCGGGTCGGACGGCGGGAACCACTGGCCGATGTCGCCCTCGGCGAGCGCGCCGAAGATCGCGTCGGTGATGGCATGGAGGCCGACGTCGGCGTCGGAATGCCCGACGAGGCCGCGGTCGTGGGGCACGCGCACGCCCAGCAGCGTCACCGCCGCGCCCGGCCCGAAGGCGTGGACGTCGAAGCCGTTGCCCGTGCGCACGTCCATGCCGCTCTCCTCGCCAGGTCTGGGGTCAGAAGCCTCTGGGACCATGGCGCGGGCCCGTGCCAGGTCCTCGGCCGTGGTGATCTTGAAGGCGCTCTCCTCGCCCGGCACGAGGCGGACGGTCAAGCCCGCCGCGCGCGCCACCGCCACGTCGTCGGCCGCCTCGCCCCGGTGGGCGCGGTGCGCGGCGAGGATCGCGCCGTAGCGGAAGCCCTGTGGCGTCTGGGCGCGCATCAGGCCCGCGCGCGGGACCGCTGCCGAAGCGGTGCCGTCGGCGCTCGACCAG
>SKOX01000240.1 GCA_007119835.1 Paracoccaceae bacterium | reverse complement strand
CGCGGAATCAGCGAAGGCGCGGACCGACTGGAGCGAGGCGACGTTGATGACCCGGCCCCAGCCGCGGGCCTTCATGCCCGGCGCGAGGGCCTGGCTGAGCAGGAAGGGCGCGCGCAGGTGGATCGCCATGTGGAGGTCGAAGGCCTCGGCGGTGACACTGCCGAACGGCTGGCGCAGGTTCATGCCCGCGGCATTCACCAGGATGTCGATCGGCCCGGCATCTTCCGCAAGGGCCGCCAGCGCCGCTGCGTCGCCGAGATCGGCGGCATGGGGCCGTGCGTCGATGCCCTCCTCCGCAAGCACCCTTGCCGCCGCGTCGAGCCGCTCGGCCGAGCGCGCCGCGAGGTGAACGACCGCGCCCTGCAGGCCGAGCGCGCGGGCCATGGCGAGGCCGAGGCCGGAATTGCCACCAGTGACCAGCGCGCGCCGGCCGGTGAGATCGAAGAGAGGCGAAAGCCGGGTCATGCCGTCCTCCGCGCGGTGGCCTGGCCCAGCGCGGCGGCGATGATGGCGACGATGCGGTCGCAGGCGGCGGGGGCGAGGCCGAGCGGCAGGCGGAAGTCGCAGAGCGTGTCGAGGATCGCCTGGGTGCGCGGGGCCCCCGGGGCGCCCGGCAGATCCGACCAGTGCCGCGGGGCGCTGGTGTAGCCCTCGGCCTCGGCCATGCCGAACCATTTCAAGAAGAGGCCGCCGTCGCGGCAGGCGGCGACGAAGGCGGCCATCTGCGGCGCGGCGAGGCCAGGCAGGCGGAACTGGAGCGAGCTCTGGACATAGCCTTCGGCCTCGGGTCGGTGCGCAAGGGCGACGCCGTGGACCGAGGCGAGGCCGGCGGCGATGCGGTCGTGGCTCGCGTTCCAGTCCGCGGCGCGGGCCGGCAGCTCGTCGATCTGGGGCAGGGCGATCTCGGCGGCGATCTCCGAGAGGCGGAGGCTGAAATTGGCGCAGCGGTCGCGCCAGCGCGCCATTACCGCATCGGGCGGGCAGGTGCCGTTCTGGCGGTAAAGCATGTAGCTGCCCGAATGCAGGATCGCGCGGGCGGCGAGGTCGTCGTCGGAGGTGACGAGGATGCCGCCCTCGCCGGCATTGACGTGCTTCCAGCTCTGGAAGCTGAACGCGCCGGCGAGCCCGAAGGCGCCGGTCGGCCGCCCGGCCCAGGTCGCGCCGAGACTGTGGGCGCAGTCTTCGATCAGCGCGAGGCCGAGCCGGTCGCAATGGTCTGCGAGGCGCTCGAGGTCGCAGACATGGCCGCGCATGTGCGAAACGAGGAGATGGCGAGCACCCGTGGCCGCGGCCTTGTCCGCGAGGTCGTCGAGGTCGAGCACGAGGTCGGACGTGATCTCGACGGCCACCGGCCGCGCGCCGGCGTTGACGATGGCGCCGATGACCGGAGCGAGGGTGAAGGCGCTCATCAGGACCGGCATGCCGGGCTGCACCCCGGCACCGAGCAGCGCAAGGTAGAGGGCGCTGCCGCAGGAATTCGTGGCGACAGCGTAGCGCGTGCCGATGAGTTCGGCGAAGGCGGCCTCGAGTTCGGCGACCGCCCCCGACGCGCCGCCGCCCTCGCGGTAGCGGTGGAGCCGGCCGCTCGCGAGCCGGGCCGTCACGCGATCCCGCGCCGCCTGCGGGATCGGCGGCGGCGCGCCGAGGGCGAGGGGCGCAGGGGCGCTCATTCGGCGGATTCCACCGGGCGGCCGAGGTCGAAGTCGTGGCCGGGATAGTATTTCGCCATGCGTACGTCGGCAGTGCGGGCATGGGCCTCCATCCCCTCGAGCCGCGAGATGCGGGCGGTCGCGAGCGACAGCGTCTTGCAGGCCTCCCGATCGGCGCGCTGCCAGGTGAGCGGCTTGAGGAACTTGTGCACCGAGAGGCCGGCGGAGTAGCGCGCGGCGAACTTGGTCGGGAGGATGTGGTTCGGTCCTGAAGCCTTGTCGCCGAACGCCACGGTCGTCTCCTCGCCGAGAAAGAGCGAGCCGTAGTTGGTGAGGTTCGCGAGCCACCAGTCGAGGTCGGCGGTGTGGACCTCGAGATGCTCGCTCGCGTAGCGGTCGGAGATCTCGACAACCTCCTCGCGGGTATCGCAGAGCACGACCTCGCCGTAGTCGCGCCAGGCGGCGGCGGCGGCATCGCGGGCGGGCTGGGGCAGCGCGTCGATGAGCGTCGGCACCCGCGCCATCACCGTCTCGGCAAGCTGGCGCGAGGTCGTGAAGAGCCAGGCGGGGCTCTCGTGGCCATGCTCGGCCTGGCCGACGAGGTCGACCGCGACGATCTCCGGATCGGCGCTGTCGTCGGCGATCACCGCGACCTCCGAGGGGCCGGCGAAGACGTCGATGCCGACCTTGCCGAACAGCATGCGCTTGGCTTCCGCCACGTATTTGTTGCCGGGGCCGACGATGATGTCGGCGGGCTTGCCGGTGAAGAGACCGTAGGCGATCGTCGCGATCGCCTGCACCCCACCGAGCGTCATCACGATGTCGGCGCCGGCGACGTTCATGGCGTAGAGGACGTAGGGGTGGATGCCGCCGCCGCGATAGGGCGTCGAGCAGGCGATCACGGTCCTGACGCCGGCCGCCTTGGCGGTCGCCACCGACATGTAGGCCGAGGCGATGTGGGCATAGCGCCCCGTGGGCACGTAGCAGCCGGCGACGTTGCAGGGCACCATCTTCTGCCCCACAGTCAGCCCCGAGCCCATCGTGAGCTCGAATTCCCCGATCGACTCCTTCTGGGCGAGCGCGAAACGGCGCACCTCGCCGGCGGCGAAGGCGATGTCCTCGCGGACCTGCTCGGGGACCTCGGCCGCGCGCGCTTCCATCTCGTCGCGGCCGACGACGATCGGCCCGTCCCACTTGTCGAGCGCGCGGGCGTAGTGCCGCACGGCGTCCTCGCCCTCGGCCTCGATGCGCGCGAGCATCTCGCTGACCACCGCCTGGGCGTTGCCGGACTCGGACTCGGGGGTCTTGCTCGCCGTCTTGAGATACGTCGTTGCCATCGATCTCTCTTTCGTCGGAGGAGCCCCGCCGCGGCCTGCGCGGCGGGGCGGGATATCAGTCCTTGAGCGTGGCGAAGTCCCTGAGCTCGGGGTCGTCCATCACCATCTGCATGAAGCTCGGGTCGACGTAGTCGCCGGGCTCGGGATTGGCCTCGAGCGTCCCGACATCGGTCATGAAGGCGCCGATCGCGGTCAGCCACTCGTCGACGTCCGAGGTGTCGTCGGAGCGGTCGAGGATCGCCAGCTGCTCCTCGAGGCCGAAGGTCGGGCGCAGGTCGAACTCCGCCTCGACCGCAGCGTCGGATATCTCGACGCCGCCATCGGAGTAGAAGTCGACGAGCATCTCCCGGGCCTGCTCGGGGTTTTCCTCGGCCCAGGCCCAGCCGCGCAGGTAGACGGCGAGGAAGCGCGCGACGAGCTCGGGGTTCTCCTCCGCATAGTCCGGCCGCACGACGAGCGCTCCCGGCACGGTGGCGCCGGCATCCGCGCCCGAGCACAGGTAGTCGCTGTCGGCGCGCTCCTGCAGCGTGTAGGTGTTTGGCGCCCAGACGCCCGCGAGGTCGCCGTTGCGCGAGATCACCGCTGTGATGATCTGCGCCTGCGCGAGGTTGACGAACTCGACGGTGCTCTTGTCGACGCCCCACATGTCGAGGCAGGCCTGCACCGCGTAGTCGCCGGTCGAGTTGGTGGTGAGCAGGATGCTCTGGCCCTCGATCGCGGAAGGGTCATCGCGCAGCTCGTCGATGACGCTGTTGTGGGCCATCAGCACATTGGCCGCCGACTCGTCGTTGGTGATGCCGATGGTCTTCAGCCCGAAGCGCGCCGCGCCGAGCACCGCCGGCACCGAGCCGGTGCCGCCCACGTCCCAGTCGAAGGCCTGGGCGGCGGCGATCTGCGGCGCACCGGCCGGGAAGGTGCTGAACGACGGCTCCAGCCCGACCTCGGCCCACCAGCCCATCTCGGTCGCGAGATGGAAGGGCAGCGCCCAGTAGAGCGCCGGCTGGTAGCTCACGTTGATCGGCGTGAGATCCTCGGCCTGCACCGGATAGGCGGCTGTGGCGAGCAGGGCGGCAACGCCCAGTCCTGTGATGCGGTTCTTCATGGATTTCCTCCCGTTGCGGTAAGTTTCACTCAGGCAGCCGCGGCTGCTTTCTCCTCGCGCAGGCTGCGCCAGATGTGGGTGCGCAGGTGCACGAAGCTCTCGAGGTCCATCACGTCCTCGATCTTCTCGTAACTGTCCCATTTCTCGGCTTCGCGGATCGAGCGGACGTCGAGCACCTCCTTGATGCGCCCCGGCGCCCGGGTCATGATCGCGACCCGGTCGGCGAGATAGACCGCCTCCTCGACCGCATGGGTGATGAAGAGCACCGTGCGCGGGTTGCGCCGGGCGAGGCGGACGAGTTCCTCCTGCATGACGACCCGCGTCTGCGCGTCGAGGGCACCAAACGGCTCGTCCATCAGCAGCACCTCGGGGTCGAGGACGTAGGCCCGCGCGATCGCGACGCGCTGCTGCATGCCGCCGGAGAGCTGGTGCGGGAAGTGATCGCGGTAGGGCTCGAGGTTCATCAGCTCGAGGATCTGGCGGATGCGATCCTCGCGCTCGGCCCTGGCGACGTTCTGGTTGCGCAGCCCGAGCTCAATGTTGGCGTAGACCGTCTTCCACGGGAACAGCGCGAACTGCTGGAAGACGACCGCACGCTCGGGCCGCGGCCGCCTGATCTCGGTCTCGTCGACGAGGACCCGCCCCGAGGAGGGGAAGTCGAAGCCGGCGACCAGGCGCAGGCACGTTGTCTTGCCGCAGCCCGACGGCCCCACGATCGCGACGAACTCCTTGTTGCTGACTTCCAGGTTGATGTCCTTCAGCGCGACGAAGGGCTTTGCCTTCGAGCCGAAGACCCGGCCGACATTGTCGAAGCGGATGACGCCCATCTCGTTGCCTCCCTCAGGTTTCCATGCCGCGGCGGCGCTCGATGAGCCGCTCGGCGAAGCGCAGGGCGGTGTCGAGCGCGAGGCCGACCAGCCCGATCGCGATCATTCCCGACATCACCGTGGTGGTGGACAGGTTCGCCTGGCCCTGGACCATCATGTAGCCGACCCCTGTCGAGGCCACGATCAGCTCGGCGCCGACCAGGCTCTGCCACCCGAGCCCCGCCGAGACGCGCAGGCCGGAGATGATCGACGGCACCGAGGCCGGCAGCAGGATCTCGGTGATCACCCGCCGGTTCGGCGTGCCGAGCATGTTCGCCGCCTCGATCAGCCGCGGATCGACGAACTTCGCGCCGCGGTAGGCATTGATCACGCAGGGCGGAAAGGCGCCGGCGAAGATGATCAGGATCGGCCCGCCGATGCCCGTCCCGAACCACAGCGCGGCGAAAGGCACCCAGGCGATCGGCGCGATGAAGCGCAGGCCGTCGAAGATCGGCGAAACGATCTCGTCGAGGATCCGGAACCAGCCCATCAGGAGCCCGAGCGGGATGCCGACGATCGCCGCTAGCAGGAAGCCGTAGGCGAAGCGCTCGAAGCTCGCGGCGAGGTGCGCGGGCAGGGTCGCTCCGGCGAAGCGGCGGTCGAGGAGGTCGATGAACCTGTCGAGCACCTCGAACGGGGTCGGCAGGAACAGGGGGGGCACAATGCCGCTCGCCGACAGGCCGTACCAGAGGCCGAGGAAGGCGATCAGGCCGCCGAGGCCGAGCACGAGGCTCCGTGTGAAGTCGATCCGCTTCGGCATGGTTCAGCCCCTTCCCGCCAAGGCAGCGGCCTGGTTCCAGCTCAGCGCGCGCATCTCGAGCTTCCCGAGCGCCTTCGTGGTCGCCCATCCGAGGATCGCCACAGCGATCATCCCGACGAGGATCATACCGGGGTAGAGGTCCTGCTGGGCGACGTTCAGCACCCGCCCGAGGCCATAGAAGGCGCCGACGAGCTCGGCTGCAACCAGCGTCGTCCACGAGGCCTGCAGCGACAGGCGCAGGCCGGTGAAGATCATCGGGCTCGAGGCCGGGACCAGAACCTCGCGGATGAAACGGAGGCGCGGCGTTCCGAGCATCGCCGCCGCCTCGAGCACCGGCTTCTCGATCGTGCGCACCCCGGCATAGGTGTTGATAACCGAAGGCACGAACGCCGCGAACCAGATCACCAGGATCTTGGCGCTGTCCCCGAGGCCGAGCCAGAGGATGGCAAGCGGGATCCATGCGAGCGGCGGGATGGGCCGGATGATAAGGAAGACCGGATTGATCAGCGCCTCGGCGGTGCGGTTCCAGCCCATCAGGAGCCCCAGCGGCACGCCGGTGGCGACCGCGACCAGGAAGCCGAGTATGACGAGCCGGAGCGAGTTGAATATGTGCTCGATCAGCGTTCCGCCGGCATAGCCGCGGAAGAGCACGTGGCCCAGCGCGTCGATCGTCGCCTGCGGCGACGGGAAGCGGCCCGGCGCGATCAGCCCGAAAACCGTCGTCGACAGATACCACAGGATGACGAGAACGAGGATCGTCGCTCCGCCGATTTGCAAGCGCCTCGGCACGGCCTTCTCCCTTGTGTGTTCTTGTTTTGAAAGCGCTTACATGTCTGAGGTCCGATGAGTCAAGCGAAATGGTTGCGGCTTGCAAGAAACTTGCAAAGGCGCTATGTGATAATTGCAAGCTTTTCATATAGCTGATAGCCATGCCTCGCGCCCGCAAGCCCAGCCTGATGGACGTTGCTCGAGAGGCCGGCGTCTCCATCGCGACCGTCTCCCGCGCCCTCTCGCAACCCGATCTGCTCCGTGCCGATACGCTCGAGCGCGTGCGCGCAGTGGCGTCGCGGCTCGGCTACCGCCCCGACAGGGCGGCACGGGCCCTTGCCTCGGGACGATCGAATACCATCGGCGTGGTGATCCCGACCCTCAACAGCCCGATCTTCGCCGACAGCCTGCAGGAAATGCAGCGCACGCTGTCAGACGCCGGCTACCAGCTTCTCGTCGCCTCCCACGAATACGATCCCGCCGCGGAGTTCGCCGCGGTGGACAGACTTCTTGCCCATGGCATCGACGGCCTCGTCCTCGTCGGCGGTACCCGCCCCGACGCGACCTGGCAGCTGGTCGTCTCGTCCGGCGTCCCGGTGGTCCAGATGTGGTGCGGGCATCCCGATTATGCCTGCGTCGGTGTCGACAACCGTCGTGCCGGCCGTCTCGTCGCAAGCCACCTCCTGTCCCTCGGCCACCAGCGGATCGCCGTGATCACCGGGCCACTGCGCCACAACGACCGCCAGCGCGAGCGCCTGCAGGGGATCAAGCAGGCGCTCGGCGAGGCGGGTCTTGCGCTGTCGGCCGGCTGCCACACCGAACAGCCGCTTTCGGTTCCGGGGGGACGGCTAGGCTGCAGCATCCTGCTCGAGCTTGCCGACCGCCCCACCGCCATTATCGGCACAGTCGATGTCATCGCGATCGGCGCCATTGTAGAATGCCGCGCCAGGGGCCTTCCGGTTCCCCAACAGATGTCGGTCGCGGGGATCGACAACATCGAGCTCTCGGCCCACGTCGCGCCATCCCTCACGACTGTCGACATACCCTCGATGAAGATCGGATCAGAGGCGGCGCATCGAGTGCTCGCCCTGACCACCGGCACAGCCTCTCGCGACCACGTCCTGCTACCCATTGAACTCGTTGAGCGATACTCGACCGCTCGGCCAAGCTCACCGTCCGGCGATGCCGATCGACGGAACCGTGCAGACGACGGGAGGACGGATCGTTCCAAGCATTGAATACAAGCATGCCTTGCGCCTCAGAGATGGGATGGATGCCGCTCTCTCCCCAACGGCGTCACGATGCGCCAAGCTTGTGGTGCTGAATCACAAGAGGACGAGAGGGCATCCATGAAGGAAGTTACCATCATCGGCGTCGACCTGGCAAAGAACGTGTTCCAGCTGCACGGCGCGGCCGCGGACGGGACGGTCCTGTTCCGCAAGAAGCTGTCGCGGCCGCAGTTCCAGCGCTTCATGGCGGAGCATCCGCGGTGCCTCGTCGCTATGGAGGCCTGCGGCGGCGCCCACCACTGGGCGCGCGAAATGGAGCGGGCCGGCCACGACGTCAAGCTGATCGCGCCGCGGTACGTCAAGCCGTTCATCAAGCGGCAGAAGAACGACGCCGCGGACGCGGAGGCGATCGTGGAGGCGGCGCTCCGTCCGACAATGCGCTATGTCGAACCGAAGTCCGGGGAACAGCCGGCGCGATCGATCTTGTTCCGCACTCGCGAGCAGTTCCTGAAGCAGCGCACTGAAGCCATCAACGCGCTGCGGTCTCACCTTTACGAGTTCGGCTACGTCGCACCCGAGGGGATAGGCTATCTCCCGCGCCTCGAGGTGGTCATCGAGGATCCAGGCTCGGACTTGCCGGCGCTCGCCCGGGAGATCTGTCGCGAGCTGCTGGAGCAGATCGCGCACCTGACCGGCCGGATCAATGCCATGAAAAAGAGGATCGACGCGATCGGCAGGGAAGGCGAGACATCCCGCCGCCTGCAGACGATGCCGGGTGTGGGTCCGATCAGCGCCCTGGCGGTCGAGACCTTCGCGCCGCCAATGGAGCAGTTCAAACGGGGGCGCGACTTTGCGGCCTGGCTCGGGCTCGTGCCACGACAGGCCTCGACGGGCGGCAAGCAGCGGCTCGGGAAGACTTCGAAAATGGGCCAGCGCGACATTCGCCGTCTGCTGATCACCGGCGCGATGGCCGTCATCCGCTGGGCGCTGCGCCATGGCGCCCCGCAGAATCCCTGGCTGGCGCGTCTGCTGGAGCGTAAACCTCCGATGGTCGCTGCGTCGGCGCTGGCCAACAAGATGGCGCGCGGCATCTGGGCGATGATGACGCGCAGCGAAGACTATCGCGGCCCGGTGATCGGAAGCGCTGCCTGATCCGGCAGCGCGCTTCGAGCCGGACTGCCGAGTTGTGAGGAAGACCTGAACCGTATGGGCAAATGATCGACATGATCCGGGTTGGGCGAACCAGAAACCTTCTCCGAGCCTCGAGCTCGCTCTCAGAGATCTGGCCCCGGTCCGCGCATCACCATCTCGGCCAGCGGCATCTACGGGCCGCACGAAAAGGCCTGACAAGAGTCCGCACTCGATCACAAAGCCTAAGGCTCAGAATTTCCTTGCAAATGAGGGCGGCATCCACAAGAGAGAGGTTGGATTTGAGTCCCGTCCTCTCCGCCACTTGCCCTCGCGAAAGCGTTCTCCCGATCCGGCTGCGGCCGGATTTTCTCGTTGTTTTCGAGGGTTGTAGCGCTGGCCCACTTGACGGCGCTTCGCATCAGCTCGCCGAAAGCGGCTCTCTCGATGGCCGGGTTCTCCGCTTCTCGTGACTTTGGCATTTCAGTCACGAGGTCGCTATATGATTGATTTCGTTGCACATCGTCAGCGGGATGTTCAGCGGTTCGATGTGTCCGCTTCGGGGGTGCACGTCGATCTGGCCTCGAACCCGCTGACGACGTTCGAAGCCGAACCCCGTCGATCCGCCGAAGATCAATAAATTGCAAGCGGCCGGGCTGCGGCCTTCTCATTCTTGCTCCGTTGCCAGTCGCCGCCGCCTCGCCTATCCAGCCTGGCGGCGGTGCTCCTATCGACAACATCCGTTCGGGGCGGAGCCGCTGAAAGCTAGTGGATTGACTCCCAGGGCTCCGAATCCAAGTCAGGCGGGCTGTGAGGAGAGGATGGCATCGAGGTAGCCGGTGTCCCATCCTGCGACCTTCCTCCGGGATTTGATGGATCGCTTCTCCTTGGCGGCGCG
>SKOX01000314.1 GCA_007119835.1 Paracoccaceae bacterium | reverse complement strand
GAGGACGGAGCGGACGTCGTCATCCTCGGCTGTGCCGGGATGGCGCGGCACCGGGCGCCGCTCGCCCGCGCGCTGGGGCGGCCGGTGATCGATCCCGTGCAGGCGGCGGCGGTGCAGGCCATGGGCCTCGTGCTGCTGGCGCGCGGATCGGCGGCGTGAGGATCGACCGGCGCAACGACCTCAGCCTGCGGCTGCTGGAGGTCTTCGGCGCGGTGATGGAATGGCGCACGACGACCGGCGCCGCGGAGCATCTCGGCATCTCGCAGCCCGCAGTCTCGAATGCGGTGCGCGCCCTCGAGCGCCAGCTCGGCCTCACGCTCTTCGAGCGCACGAGCAGCGGGCTGAAGCCGACCGAGGAGGCCCGCCACCTCCTGCAGGAGTCCGAGCCGATCTTCCGCATGCTGAGGATGCTCGAGGACGAGGTGCGCGATCTGAAGCACAGCCGGTCCGGGCGGCTCAGGATCTTCGCGACGCCGCCGATCGGGCACACGATCGGGCCGCACGCCCTGCGCGAACTGCTCGAGGGGCGGGAGCGGGTGAGGGTCCGCTACACTGTCCGGCGCATGTCGGATGTGGTGCAAGCGGTCGAGGCGGGCGCGGCGGATGTCGGGCTGTTCCTCGGGCCGGCCGACAACGCCGCGCTCGAGGTCCACACGCTGGCCGAGGTCGACCTCGCTGCGGTGATGCCGCGCGACCACCCGCTCGCGGCGAGGGGGACGGTGACGCCGGCCGATCTCGCACGCTACCCGCTGATCGGGCTCGAGACCTCGATCGGCGCGATCTCGGCGGCGGCCTTCGCAGAGGCCGGCGTGCCGCACGAGCCGCGGATCGAGGCGCGCTACAGCGCGACGGCCTGCGCGCTGGTCGCCGCCGGGCTCGGCGTGGCGGTGGTGGATTCCTACACCGCGACCGCCTCCTCGTCGCTCGCCATCGTCGCCCGCCGCTTCGCGCCGCGGGCAGGCATCGCGGTCGTGGCGGTGACGCGGGCCGGCGTCGGCATGCCGAAGCTCGTCTCGCTGTTCCTCGACATCCTCCGCCGTCGGCTGGAACAGGCGCCGCTGCTCCGCTGGTGACGCCCGGAAACGCCCCGGCTGATGAAGGTATAACGAAAATAATACCCGCGCCCGCGCAGCAGCGCGGTGCCGCCTTGCGTCGGTGAGGCACTTTGTGAGCGTTATGAACGACTTGACGGCGCGGCTTCGGTGACCGTTGCAGGCGATGCCACGGGGTGCGTCAACTTGACTGCGACACCGTTGCCGGCCCAGCCTGTCGGACAAGAAAATCAAAGACACCGACAGGCGAGGCAACATGAAGACCGCACCCGGACACGCGACGTCGAGCGCCCGCGCATGAGTGCCGACAGCGTCCTCACGGGCGGCAAGGTCTGGTGCGGCATGGGCCTGCCGCTCGCCGAAGCCGTCGCGATCACCGGCGGCAAGGTCGCCGCATCCGGCAGCGCGGCGGATATCGAGGCGCTGATCGGGCCGGAAACGCGGGTCGTCGACCTCGCCGGGCGGCTGGCGACGCCGGGGCTGAACGACGCCCACATGCATCTCCTGCCCTACGGACTTGCCATGGCGGAGGTCGACCTGCGCCCGAAGGCGGCGCCGACGCTCGACTCCCTTCTCTCGTCGCTGCGCCGGCGGGCGGAGGCGATGCCGCCGGGCGAGTGGTTGACGGGGCGGGGATACGACCACTTCCAGCTCGACGTCGGCCGGCATCCGACGCGGGACGAGCTCGACGCCGCCTGCCCGGATCATCCCGTCTATATCGTGCGGACCGACGGCCATCTTGCGGTGGCGAACTCGCGGGCGCTGGCGCTGGCCGGCATCGACGAGGATACGCCGTCTCCGGAGGGCGGGCTGATCGAGCGGCGCGACGGACGGCTGACGGGCCTCCTCGCCGAGACCGGGCGCGAAGCGGTCCTCGCGGTCCTGCCCAACCCGACGGAGGACGCGCTGGTCGAGGCGATCGAGCGCGGCGGCCGCGATCTTCTCTCTCACGGCATCACCTCCTGCATGGACGCCGCCTGCGGCATACGGGCAGGTTGGGCGGAGATGCTCGCCTACCAGCGCGCGCGGCGCGACGGGCGGCTGCCGGTGCGGACCTATCTCTGCCTGATGGGCGACAAGACGCGCTCGATCCTGCCGCAGGCGATGGCCGAGGGCCTCGTCACCGGCAAGGGCGACGACATGCTTCGGATCGGGCCGGTGAAGATCTTCACCGACGGCAGCGCCGGCGGGCGGACGGCGGCGATGACGCGGCCCTATCTCGGCGGCGACCAGTCCGACCTCGGCATCCTCTGCATCCCGGACGATGCCGAGGTGGCGGCGATGGTGCTCGAGGCGCATCGCGCCGGCTACCAGATGGCGGTGCACGCGATCGGAGACGCCGCCATCGAGCAGGTGCTGAACGCCTTCGAGGCGGCCTTCGCCGACACGCCCGACCCCGACCGGCGCCACCGCATCGAGCATTGCGGCTGGCTGCGGCCCGACCAGCTGGCGCGGCTGAGGGCCATGCATGTCCTGCCGGCGCCGCAGCCGGTCTTCCTCTACTATTTCGGCGACCTCTACCTCACGCTCGCCGAGGAGGAGCGGGTCGCGTCGTCCCACCCGATGCGGACCTGGATCGAGGCCGGGCTGCATCCGTCAGCCTCGACCGACTGCCCCGTGACCGAGATCGCGCCGATGCCGAACCTCTACACCATGGTGACGCGCAAGACGGCCAAGGGGACGGTGCTCGGCCCCGAGCATCGCCTGTCGATCGAGGAGGCGCTGCACGCCTACACCTGGGCCTCGGCCTACGGCTCGCGCGAGGAGGGCATCAAGGGGACGCTCGCCCCGGGCATGCTCGCCGACATCGCGGTGTGGGACCGCGACCTGCTCGCCGTGGAGCCCGAGGCGCTTCTCGAGGCGAGGGCGGAGATGACCATCCTTGGCGGTGAGGTCGTGCACGGGGAGGCCGCCGCTTGATCGAGACGGTCGCGAACCGGCTCCTGCTTTCCATCCCCGTCCTCTTCGGGGTGCTCATCCTCGGCTTTGCGCTCGTGACGCTGGCGCCGGGCGACCCGGCGCGGGTGATGGCGGGGCCGGCGGCGCCGCCGGAAGTGGTGGCCCAGATCCGCGATCGCATGGGCCTCGATGATCCCGTGGTGGTGCAGTTCCTGCGCTATCTCGGCCGCGTCGCCGAAGGAGACCTCGGCCGGTCGCTGATCTCGAACAGGACGGTGACGGCCGAACTCGGCGCGGCAATCGTGCCGACCGTCGAGCTCATGGTCGCATGCCTCGTCTGGTCGATCCCGCTCGGCATTGCCATGGGCACGCTCGCCGCGGTCTGGCGCGGCTCCATCGTCGACCGCATCATCATGACGATCTCGGTCGCGGGCGTGTCGCTGCCGATCTTCTTCATCTGCCTGGTGCTCATCCAGGTCGTCGGCGTGCAATGGCGCCTCCTGCCCTTCATCGGGCGGGGCGGGCCGCTCTGGACCGTCGAGGGCCTGCGCCATATCGCGCTGCCCGCGCTGTCGCTCGGGCTGATCTTCATTGGCCCGGTCGCGCGCATGACGCGTTCGAGCGTGCTCGAGGTCCTCCGCCTCGACCATGTCCGCACCGCCCGCGCGAAGGGGCTTTCGGAACGCCGGGTGATCCTCCGCCACGGGCTGAGGAACGCGCTCATTCCGGTCGTCACCCTCATCGGGCTCCAGGCCGGCTACCTGCTCGGCGGGGCGGTCGTGACCGAGACGATCTTCTCCTACCCCGGCATCGGGCGGCTCGCGGTCGGCGCGATCCTTTCGTCGGACTTCCCGCTGGCGCAGGGGGCGATCCTCGTCCTCGCGCTCGCCTTCATCCTCATCAATCTGATCGTGGACGTGCTCTACGCGCTCCTCGACCCGCGGGTGCAGCGCCGATGAGCGTCGCCGAGATCGACACCACGCAGGAAGAAGTCGCACCGAAGCGCCGCGCCTGGTGGCGTCGGCTCCTCGCCGATCGCGCCGCGGCACTCGCCCTCGCCGCCCTCGTCCTGATCGTCGGCGCCGCGCTGCTCGCGCCGCTGATCGCGCCCTATGACCCGTTCCGGTCGAGCCGCCTCGTGATGGCGCCGCCGGTCTGGGACGAGCGCGGCACCTGGGCGCACGTCCTCGGCACCGACGGGCAGGGCCGCGACATGCTCACCCGCATCCTCTACGGCACCCGGATCACGCTCCTGATCGGCGTTGTGGCGGTTGTCGTCGGCGGCCTTCTCGGCTCTCTGCTCGGGCTCGTCGCGGCCTTCTACCGGCGACTCGACCCCTTCGTGATGCGCCTGGTCGACGTCATGCTGTCCTTCCCGGCAATCCTGCTCGGCCTCGCGCTGGTCGCGGTCATCGGCCCCGGCATCTGGCCGGTCATCATCGCGCTCGCGATCGCCACCATCCCCGACTGCGCCCGCATCGGCCGCTCGATCGCGGTGAGCGTCATGGAGCAGGAATACATCGAGGCGGGACGCGCCGTCGGCCTCTCGAACGCCGCGCTCTTCCGCCGCTACCTCGTGCGCAACTGCATCTCGTCGATCATGATCTTCATCAGCCTGCGCTTCGGCCAGGTGATCCTGATCGGCGCGGCGCTGAGCTTCCTCGGCCTCGGAGCCCGTCCGCCCACGGCGGAACTCGGCATGATGGCAGCGCAGGGGCGCGACTTCCTGCTCTTCGCGCCGCACATCGCGGTCATCCCCTCGGTCGTGATCTTCGTCATCGTGCTCGCCGCGAATGTCGCGGGCGACGCGCTGCGCGACGTGCTCGACCCGAGGCTCAGGACTTGAACCAACGACAACAGGGAGAACGAAGCCACATGAAACCGACCCGATCCTGGTCCCGCGGCGCGGCGGCGCTCGCTGCCACCACCGCGCTCTGCCTGCCCGCGCTCGCCGCGGCGCAGGAGATCACCATCGTCCGCGAAGTCGACTCCAACAACTACGACCCGCACCGCTCGACCGCGCGCGCCGCGACCGAGGTTCTGTTCATGATCGGCGACACGCTGGTCACGCTCGAGCCCGACATGCAGACGATCGCACCGGGCATAGCGGAAAGCTGGGACGTCTCCGACGACGGCCTCGTCTACACCTTCCACCTCAAGGAGGGCGTGCAGTTCTGCGACGGCAAGGAGATGACGGCAGACGACGTCGTCTATTCGCTCGAGCGCTGGATCGACCCGGAAACCGCCTCGCCCGTCGCCTGGCGCGCGGGCGACGTGGAGTCGATCACCGCGATCGACGACCGCACCGTGGAGTACCGGCTCGATGCACCGTTCACCGAGCTCCTCTACCAGCTCACCCAAAGCTTCGCGACGGTCATCGACCGCGAGAACGTCGAGGAGCTCGGCGAGGATTTCGGCATCAACGGCTTCAACGGCACCGGGCCGTTCTGCTGGGAGAGCTGGACGCCGCGCGACCGGCTCGTCATCACCCGGCACGAAGCCTACGACTGGGGTCCGCCCTGGTACGAGAACCAGGGTCCGGCGCACATGGAGCGGATCAGCTGGCAGATCGTGCCGGAGGAGAGCACGCGGACCGTCGCGCTGATGACCGGCCAGACCCAGGTGACCCAGTACGTGCCGCACATCGCGCTCCAGCAGCTCCGCGACGCGCCGAACATCGAGGTGCAGCGCCACGACGAGGCGTTCTGGACCTACTTCATGGGCTTCAAGGTCGACCGCGAGACGGTGGCTGACGAGGACGTGCGCCGCGCGATGAACCTCGCCGTCGACCAGGAGGCGCTGGCCGAGGACCTGTTCTTCGGCGAGGTCGAGCCCGCCTACAGCTACGTCTCGACCGCGGCGCTCGACTGGGACCCGGAGCTCGAGGAGCATCTGCTGCGCCACGACCCCGAGGAGGCCAACCGGATCCTCGACGAGGCCGGCTGGGAGCGGGGCCCGGATGGCGTCCGCCAGAAGGACGGCGTGCGACTCGAGCCCGTCACCTATGTCTTCGCGGGCTCGACCTGGGGCAAGATCTCCGAGGCCGTTCAGGCCGACCTGCTCGAGATCGGCGTCGCGATGGATATCCACGCCTTCGACGCGACCGTGGCCTGGGGCCAGATGGCGACGCAGGACTTCGACATCTTCGGCATGAGCTATCCCTACATCACGGCGGGCGAGGCGCTGAACCTCTACTTCCGCTCGGAGAACATGCCGACGCCGAACCGGATGAACTGGGACGACGAGGAGACCGACGAGCTGCTGCAGGCCGGCAAGACCGCGCTCGACGAGGAGGAGCGCTTCTCGAACTACGCCCAGGTGCTCCGCAAGGTCCACGACGCCGCGGTGTGGATCCCGCTCTACCACGAGCCGATGTACATCGCGCATTCGACCGATCTCGAGCCGGTGCAGCCGCACAACAACTACGGGGCCGGGCTCTACAAGGGCCTCGACCTGCGCTTCCGCGACTGATCCCGAAGCCCCGGGCCGGCGAGCGCGCCGGCCCGGCCACCCCACGCATGCCCGGAGCCCCCATGGCCGAGACCACCGTCATCCGCAACGCCGCCTGGATCATCGCCTGGGACGAGGCGGCCCGCTCGCATCGCTTCCTGCGCGACGCCGACCTCGCCTTCGAGGGCGACCGCATCGTGCAGGTGGGCGGCCGCTACGAGGGGCCGGCCGCGCGCGAGATCGACGGCCGCGACCGGCTGGTGAGCCCGGGCCTCGTCAACATCCACTCGCACCCGACGTCGGAGCCCATGAACAAGGGCATCCTCGACGAGCTTGGCAGCCCGCGGCTCTACATGAGCTCGCTCTACGAGTTCATGCCGCTCTTCCGCCCCGACGAAGTGGGGCGCACCGCCTGCGTGGAGGTGGCGCTCTCCGAGTTGCTGCAATCGGGGGTCACGACGCTCGTCGACCTCTCGATCGCCTTCGACGGCTGGCTCGACATGCTCGAGACCTCCGGCCTGCGCGCCGTCGCGGCGCCGATGTACCGCTCCGGCCGCTGGTTCACCCGCAACGGCCACGTCGTCGAATACGAGCTCGACGAGCGGGCCGGGCGCCAGGCGATGGAGGAGGCGCTCGCCGTCGTCGACCGCGCCGAGGCGCATCCCTCGGGCCGCCTCTCCGGCATGGTCGCGCCGGCGCAGATCGACACCTGCACCGAGGGCCTGATCCGCGACAGCTTCGCCGCCGCCCGCGAGCGCAACGTGCCGATGCAGATCCACGCCGCCCAGTCGGTCGTCGAGTTCCACGAGATCACCCGCCGCCACGGCCGCACGCCGGTCGAGTGGCTCGACGACCTCGGCGTTCTCGCGAAGGGCGCGATCATCGGCCACGGCATCTTCCTCAACGATCATCCCTGGGTGCACTGGCCGCAGGGCCGCGACTTCGACCGCCTGCGCGAGAGCGGCGTCGCCGTCGCCCACTGCCCCACGGTCTTCCAGCGCCGCGGCATCGCGATGCGCACCGTCGGCCGCTACCTGCGCGCCGGCATCCGCATCGGCATCGGCACCGACACCTATCCGCACAACATGCTCGAGGAACTGCGCCACGCGCTCATCAATTCGCGGCTGATGTCGGGCGACCCCTACGACCTGCGGACGAGCCATGTCTTCGACGCGGCCACGATCGGCGGCGCCGCGATCCTCGGGCGCGACGACATTGGCCGGCTGGCTCCGGGCGCCAAGGCCGACCTCTTCCTCGCCGATGTCTCGCATCCGGCGATGCGGCCCGTTCGCGACCCGCTGCGCTCGCTGATCTACGTCGCGGCCGAGCGCGCGGTGCGCGACGTCTTCGTCGACGGCCGCCACGTGGTCGAGGACGGCAGGGCCCGCGCCTTCGACATCGCGGATGCGACCGAGCGCCTCGAGGCTGCGCAGCGCCGGGCCGAGAAGGCGTTCGCGAAGCTCGACTTCGCCGGGCGCTCGCACACGGAGGCCTCTCCACTTTCCTATCCGCTCGCCTGAGGCATGGGCGACGTGGCACCCGACGCGCCCCTGCTCGCGGTCGAGGACCTCAAGGTCCACTTCGCTGTCGAGGGCCGCCGTTACCGTGCGGTCGACGGCGTGAGCTTCGCCGTCGACCGCGGCCGCACGCTCGGCGTCGTCGGCGAGTCGGGCTGCGGCAAGAGCGTGACGTCGCTCGCGATCATGCGCCTCGTCTCGCAGCCGCCCGGCATCTACGCCGGCGGACGCATCGTTTTTGGCGGCACCGACCTCCTCGCGCTCCCGGAGGGGAGGATGCGCGCGCTGCGCGGCGGGCGGATCGGCATGATCTTCCAGGAGCCTATGACCTCGCTCAACCCGGTCTATACCTGCGGCGACCAGATCGTGGAGAGCCTGCGCGTGCATTCCGGGCTGTCGAGGAGGGCGGCGCGGGCCCGGGCGGTCGAGCTTCTCGACCTCGTCCGGCTGCCCTCGCCGGCGAAGCGCGCCGACGACTACCCCCACCAGCTCTCCGGCGGCCAGCGCCAGCGGGTGATGATTGCGCTGGCGCTCGCCAACAGCCCGGACCTCCTGATCGCCGACGAGCCGACGACCGCGCTCGACGTCACGATCCAGGCCCAGATCCTCGAGCTGATGAAGGACCTGCAGGAGCGCACCGGCACCGCGATCCTGCTCATCACCCATGATCTCGGCGTGGTGGCCGAGACCTGCGACGAGATCGTCGTCATGTACGCCGGCACCATTGTCGAGCGCGCCCCGACGCAGGCGCTGTTCGCCGACCCGCAGCATCCCTACACCATCGGGCTGATGGCGGCCGTGCCGCGCATCGACGTCGAGGCCGAGCGGCTCGCGACCATCGAGGGCTCGGTCCCGCCCCCCTGGGCCGAGCTCAGGGGCTGCCGCTTCGCCGGGCGCTGCCCGCTCGCCGACGAGCGCTGCCGCCGCGAGCCGCCGCCGCTCAGGCCGCTCGCCACCGGCCACGACGTCGCCTGCTGGTACGCTCCGATCGAGCGGAGGGCGGCATGACCGCCCTCCTCGACGTCCGGGGGCTGACCAAGCATTTCCCGGTCACGCGCGGCCTCCTCCGCCGCCAGGTCGGGACCGTCCAGGCCGTCACCGACGTGAGCTTCGCCGTCGAGCCCGGCGAGACGCTGGCGGTCGTCGGCGAGTCGGGCTGCGGCAAGTCCACGACGGGCCGCGCCATCCTGCGGCTGATCGAGCCGACCGCGGGGAGCGTTCATCTCGATGGCGAAGAGATCACCGCGCTCTCACCCGCCGCTCTTCGCCAGGCCCGGCGCAAGATGCAGATCATCTTCCAGGACCCCTACGGCTCGCTCAACCCGCGCATGACGGTGCGCGAGACGATCGCCGAGCCGCTCGTGCTCCACGGCGTCGCGAGCGGCCGCGGCCTCGACGCGAAGGTGAACGAGGTCCTCACGCTCTGCGGCCTGTCGTCGTTCCACGCCGAGCGCTACCCGCACGAATTCTCCGGCGGCCAGCGCCAGCGCGTCGGCATCGCCCGCGCGCTCGCCACACGGCCGCGGCTCATCGTCTGCGACGAGCCTGTCTCCGCGCTCGACGTCTCGGTGCAGGCCCAGATCGTCAACCTGCTGCAGGACCTCCAGCGCGAACTCGGCATCGCCTACGTGTTCATCAGCCACGACCTCGCGGTCGTACGCCACATCGCGGCCCGCGTCGCAGTCATGTATCTCGGCCGCATCGTCGAGGAGGCTGCGGCCGAAGACCTCTTCGCGGCACCCCGCCACCCCTACACCCGGTCGCTGATCGCGGCCGCGCCGAAGCCCGACCCGGCGGCGGGGCGAGGCCCGTCCCGCTCATCAAG